>JACMIU010000447.1 GCA_014380985.1 Armatimonadota bacterium
CTGTATTTTGGGAAAAAACAAATTCTAAAAAACGTTACGATTGATTTTCATGGGCGTTTACAGGGCGACATCCGCCTTTACCGGAATCGTCGCCAACGAAGATTGTACCGCACGGCGAAGGCGAAACCGCTACGGTTGCCGGGAAATTATCACAAACGAAAACGAGGCGCGGCGCGGGTTCGCGGCGGGAATCAATTCGTTCTCCCAGTTCGCGGGAAAACCGGAATCACGCCGCACGGTTGCCGGAAGCGACGGGGTCGCCATGTGCCACGTGCCAGAAACGTTTTCGGGTGCAAGCGATACCGGCATCATGCCGCTATCGCTATGAAACCGATTGTCACGCATTTCCGGCATCAGCGGAACGCGGGTCAGTGTGCCGGTAGAGCCGACATACACCGCGAACGTTTGCCCGGTCGGCGCGTCCCCGAACGGCGATTCGTCGGCGGGACGGTTTACGGAGGCGGTAGCGAGGCACAAACCGGCGAGCGAGAAAAGGGCGGTCGCCACGAGCGGGCGAAGACGCGGGGATGCAAGGTTCCCGACGCCTTCCCATCGCCACAGCATCGCATCGCTCCATTCGGGCGGCATCACGCGCTCGAAGAGCGACGGGTTTTGCACCCGCTTGGCGCGAACGACAAGAAGACTTTCGAGTTCGGCACGCGGCGCGGACGACGAAAGACCGGAGAGCATTCGCTTGGTGAAAAGCAGGTCTTCGCACTCGTCGCGGCAGTCGTCGCACTGCTCGACGTGAACGCGAACCGCCCGCATTTCGTCGGCGGACAGTTCGCGGTCAATATAGGCGGACAACAGTCGGTTGGCAGAATGGCAATTCAAACCCGGCACCCCATGTTTCTTGCGTTTCTAAAATAAGGGCAGAGGCGCATCGGACGAAACAAGTTTCGTCCAGAATCTCGCGCCCGTTGCTTTTCTTATTTACTTTACGCTAAAACCGGCGAGTTTGTTTCGCAGAAGTTTTCGTCCCCGGTGGAGGCGCGAACGCACCGTGCCGAGCGAACAGTTCATAGTTTCGCTAATCTCTTCGTAGCTCATGCCTTCGATGTCGGCTAAGACCACGGTCATGCGGAAATCGGCGGGAAGCGAATCGAGTGCCTTTTGAATCTTCTCGTCCAACTCCTCGTGAAGCACCACGCGCTCCGGCTCGTCGCGGGAATCGGGGATTTCAAGGTAGGCGTTGGATTCGGCGGAAGGGTCGTTGCCGACGGGCGCGTCGAGCGACTGAATCCGCGCTTTTGGCTTACGGCGCAAATCGTCCACGAACAGGTTGCTCATGATCCGGTACAGCCAATTCTCGAACGGCAGGTCGCGGCGATAGTTACCGAAGAAGCGGAACGCACGCACAAACGCTTCCTGCGTCAAATCTTCGGCGTCGGTATGGTTGCCGGTCAGACGGTAGGCGATATTGTAGGCTTGCTTGTGGTATCGCTTGACCAGCACATCGAACTCGCGTTTCGGCTTGGACAACGCTTCGATGGCGGACGCGCCAATGCTCATTAAATCTAAGGTCTTTGTTTCGCTCATAATGGTTCTCGCGTCGCCTCCCCGCTCTTCTGGAAAATCAATTAAAATGGGGATACGTGGCTTGCGGGGCGTTTGGTTCCCACCTTTTCGCCCCCTCACAATACCTATACCCATTTCGACCCGGTTTCTATCCGGTATCTTCAATCTAAACGAAATCCGGCGCAGTTCCTGCGCCGCTTCTATTATTTAAGACAAATAAACGAGAATAAAAGTTCAATCTTTTACTCTTCTATTCGCCTCGTGTCCCTTTTCTCTCGCACCTATCAATATAGACGCGCCGGGAACGCTTTGGTTACGCGGGGCAACAAACTTTTTTATGCCGCTTGCTGAACGTACCACGTTTTTCTCTTTTCGCGGCAAACTATTTTTCCGGTGCAATTATTTTCGGCAACCGGCAACCGAAACCGTATGGCTTGCGTATACGTTTACTGATTACGATGCGATTTCCTTCTCCCGCTTTTCTCTTGATTTTCACACTTTTTCTTGCCGCGCCGTGCCACGCCCGGCAGGACGCGCCGCCCGAAGTCGTGCGACCGAACGTTGAGCCACCCGATGACGTCCCGGACGCGCCCGCCCCCCCTTCCCCCGCGCCCGTTCGCAAGAAGACGCCCCCGCGCCCCGTTTTGGAGATGATTCGCTACAACCCCGAAACCGACGGCGCGTTGTTTTTCGTGCGCGTACAGCGGGATCGGGAAAACGAGGAAGGCAACGAAAGCGAATCCGCACCGGAGATGGAGAGCAAACCCGATCTTCCCCGCCTGACCGCCGCGCAGTTCGCCGCTTCCATTTCACACCGGCTGATGCGCGAAAACCACGTGTCGGCGATTGTGCCGCAAACGATGTTCGTAGTCGCGCCTGTGCCGAAGGAAGGCGACCCGCTTTATGGAATGCGGGCGGGCGAACGCTTTCAACTCCTGCTCGGCACTTTTAGTGCGGCGCAGTGGGCGAAAGCCGGAAGCGACGCCGGGATCGGCGCGGGCGACATGACCGACGAACAGCGCGTTGTATTTAGCGGGCTATTCCCCGCGCAGGATTTCGAGGTGCAGACGTACCGCCTGTCGCCCCAACGTGGTGAGGAAGACGAACCGGTTTGGGAACCGGCGGACAAGCCGCGCACCCATCCCGTGAGTGGAACCCGGCTACGATTGCGCCGCCAAACCACGGTGTCGTTTCCCGATGCCGAGGGCAACGGCTATTTCGGCACGGTGAGCCGCGATTACGACGATGACCATTTCAAGCCGGGCGACACGAAAACCGATTTGGTCAACGGCTACTCCCTCACCGGCGACACGGCAACCGAGCGTGTCGAAGGCGAGGAGATTTCGTTCGGGGTGCGATTGTCGTACACGGAGCCGAACCGCGCCAAACCGAGCGACTTGAACCTTGATTCCGCCGCGCTGAAACCAACCCTTGTTCTGGACGGTTCGCACAAAACCGTGGGGGATTTAATCGCGGCGTGCGCGAAGAAAACGAGCCTCGAACTTCGCGCCGACAAGCGCATGGCGGCGATGCCGATACAATGGCGCGTGGCTAAAGGCGGACACGCCGCGCCGGTCGGCGAAGTGCTATCCGTGCTGTGCCGCTCGCTGACCGGAACCTTTCGTGTCCTCACGCCTACGGATGGTTCGCCGAGAGTCTACCTGCTGACCGATGACCGCGAAGGCTTGGGAACGCGACTTGCCCGCCTTTCCTATTGGCATCAAAAAATGAACATGACAAAGGAATCACTCGTGCGCAAGGCGGCTCTTGCCGCCGCCCGTTTCGACCCGCTTTCGCACGTGCGGTTCGCGCCGGACGACCCGCTGGCATTGCCGCCCACCCTGAGCAACGCCGCCGACGCCGCGTATCGCGCTTCCGAGGATGGCGTTGCGGCAAAAATCGCCGACTTGCCCCCCGCACTACGCGAGCGACTGACACAGCAGGTAAAAGCGGTCGGCGAGTACGACAAAGAGATTTCGCCAAACCGCATTCGGCTTGGCTCGACCATGCTTTGCGAGTATGTTTTTCCCGGCGGCGACCATATCGCCACCGGTTTTGGTGGCGATATGTCCACGGACTACCTGAAAAACGCGGCAAATCCCGCACCGAGACCGAAACCGGCGAAACCGGTGAAGCCCGTACCGCCGCTCGTACTGACGCGCACCACGCCGCGCCGTGTCTGCCTCGTGCCGCTACCGGCGAAGGACGATATCAAAACCCTGCTGTCCCTGCTTCGCGCCAAAGGCTTCACCGAGGCGTGGCTTGCCGTGCCGCTTCGCGTCCCCGGAACGCCGGAACGGCTCGCCGAAGCGGTCGCGGTCGGGCAGTCGCTTGGTATCAAAGTGGGCGCGTCGGCGTCGTGGCTCAAGCCCGGCGAGAACGAAACCGGGGGAACCGAAGATCTCAACATTTCCGGCGAAAACGGCAAACGGGCAATGCAACAGTTTATGGAAATGTTCGGCACGATGTGGGCGCAGGATCCGTCCGCGCCCCCCCCCGAAGAAGTTGAGTATGTTTTCGACTTTCTGAACCGCTACATGAGCGGATGGATCGTTCCCGATGGCAAAACGGATCGCGCCGCCTTGCAGACATTGCTCGCCGTGCCGGAACTGTCCGCCGTGGTGCTAACCGATACCGTCGCTCCCGGTTGGGGAAGTGGCGGGGAAAACAACGGCGGGATGCCGCCCGGTTTGTCGCTCGGCGCGACGCTTCCCGTCCGAATCGCCTGTGTACGCGGCGTCGGCGTGGATCCGATAGACGCGGTGGAGCCGGGATTCCCGGTCGGCTATGTTCCCCTTTTCGGCGGCGGAGCGTATAACACCGACCGCGATTTGCAAACGTTTCGCTTCGCCGAAAACCGGCGTGAACTCGCGCTACTGACCGAGGGCGTCAAACCCACCGTGCCGCTTTTCTTAGAAAACCCCGCCCCGTTTTTCCAAACCACCGACTCCGGGTTTTCGCGGTTCGCGCCGGAAAGCCTCAAGCCGAAACCGCCGACGCCCGGCACGTTGCCGCCCACGGAAACTCTTGCCGCGTTCGCGCCGTCGTTCGAGTACGGCACGGAAAAGATGGTCGAGGGTCTAACAAAAGTCGTTCGCAAGAAGAACGGCTTTGTCGTCAACTTCGGGCAACTGCGCCCCGCCGACGCCCTGCGCTACCTGAAACTGCTCGCGGACGCGCCTGTGAAATAGAAAACATCAACGCATCGCCGAAGGAGACTGCTCGCCATGAAATCGTGCCTTGTTCTCGTCACAACCATCGCTTTGACCGTTCCGGCTATCGCCCACGCGCAAGACAGTCCGAAACAGGTTGTCTCGCTTCCGACGCTCGAAGCCCTGCGCCACGACCCAAAGACGCAAGGCGTGTTGTTGTTCGTCGCCAATGACTACGAAACAACGATCACCGTTTACCCCGACGCGCCCAAACGCACCCCCGCGCAGTTCGCCGCCGGTAGCAAACGGCGCGTGGTGACAAGTGGCAACCTGTCGGCAGTCGTGCCGCTGACGATGGCGGTGCTAACGAAAAATCCGCCCCCGCCCGACCCGTACTCCGACATGGCGTTCGACGAACGTTTTTTGTTGCTGCTGGGCAAACTTTCCCGCGCTCAGTGGGAGCAGGCGGCGGGCGAAACCGGCATCGGTATCGGGGACTTGACGCCGGAGCAACGCGAAATCTACACCGGGCTTTGGAGCGAGGGCGCGTTGGTCAGCACCCTTCGCGTTGTGCCGCCTCATCCGGGCGAACAAGACGAGCGCGGGGCGCGGCTCGTGTCGGACGAGCCAATGGGTGCGGGCGATATTCGCTTCCGGTTTTCGCGGCGCGTGGCGTTTGTTTTCGAGGAAGTCACGAAGAAACAACGCTACCTGAGCGGAGCGATTTCCTACAAGGAAACTGCCGAACCCGACGCGGAAGGTTTTGTTTCGCGGCAGGATTTTGATATTGCCGCGAACCGCGGATCCGCCGACGGTAGCGACGGCACGGAGGTAAAAGCCTTCGGCGTGCCGGTGATGCGCCATGTGCCGAACATTTTGAAGCCGGGCGATTTGTCTTTTGACGCGCCCGCATTAGGCGCACCGGTGGTGCTAAACGGGCAAAAAACCGTCGGGGAGTTGCTTGCCGCCGCGTCGAAAGCCACGCGCCTCGAACTTCGCGCCGACCCCCGTATAGCCACGCTTCCCGTGTTGCTGAAAACCAAAGCGGGCGGACAAGCGGTGGCGGCGGGCGACCTGCTCAAACTGCTGTGCCGCTCCGTGACCGGCACATTCCGGCGTTTGCCCGGCGCGAACGCCGACCCCGGTCTGTATCTGCTGACCGACGACCGGGAGGGATTGGGAACCCGCCTCGCCCGCCTCGAAGCGTGGGCGCGGGACGCCGGTGAGAAACGACGGAAAATACTGACCGACGCCACCGACGCTTGCGCCGAAAACGAGCCGCTCGACATCCTAACATTCCTGCCCGGCGACAAGTACGCCCTGCCCGCCGAACTCACAAAAGCCGGGGACGATGTGCGGCGCACCAAAGGTGCTTGGAGCGAAGGGATAAAAATTGCGCCCGATAAACTATCCCCCGAACTGCGCGAAAAAATGGCGGAAGGAATAAAAAAATGGAAGGAATGGAGCGAATCCGCGAACTTCCGCACCGACCAAGTGGAGGTGAAAACCGAGTTTCATTGTGACTGGATTGTGCCGGGCAAGCGGGCGTTTCCGGCGCGGTTCAACGAGCAGATGGGTTGGGATGTGTTAGACCGAATCGCCGTGCCGAAAGC
>JACMIU010000448.1 GCA_014380985.1 Armatimonadota bacterium
CCCGCCGCGCCCATCAGTAGCACCCGGTCACCGAGAACCGCCAATCGTTCTATCCACGGTGTTTGCGTTTCGCCGTCGCCTCCCGTTTCGCCAGCGTTAATCGCGGTCACGGTGCGTTCTTTCATCCGGTAGGAATACACGATGTCCGCGCCTGTTACCGTCCAAACTACCGCGCCGGAGCCGACCGCGATTGACCGCACGGAGCCTAACACACCGGCAACGCGCACTACGAAGCCTCGCTTTGCCGCTTCGTCCCACGCCGCGATTCCGCCGTCGGGCAAGCCGAGGTATACAGTGTCGCCGGACTGACACAGGGCGCGGACATTGGGAACCGAAAGCGGCGAGGCGGACTCGTTCATGGTTGCCGCCAGCGTTTGCGGTTCAACGGACGCGGGAAACGCCACCATGCGCGGCGACAAACCGCGCCCGCGCCGCCGCGAGGCTATCGGTTTGGGCGCGGTTCGGGGAGCGAGGGTAGCCACCGGATCAAGAGTGGGGAGCGGCGTAGCGGGATCGTTTCGCACGAAAACTTTGAGCGAGTCAATCACCTTAGGTGCGATTGCAGGGTCGGGGGCAAGAAGCAGGATTTCGATCCACTGCCAGCCGTCGGGAGATTTTTTACTGTCCCACCGGAGCGTGTACGGCAAACGGTCGCAAGGAAAGGTTTCCTGCGAACGCGACAGGCGCACGGCGAACCGGGTTCCGTCGGGGCGACTGTCTGCCGCGCCGTCCTTGCCGACGCGGATTTCCACCGTGCCGGACACCGGCTTCACGCCGCTATCGGCGGCGCGGGTTTCAAAACGAGGGGCGGTTTGCGCGTATACCGGCGCGGCAAGCGCGGCGCAAAGCGACAAGATAAGCGCGGTACGTTTCATAGTTGGTACAGGTTTACACGGCGAACGCTGTATTTCCTTCATGGAAGTTCCGGCGCATGGAAACTAAACGCGCCGTTCGCGCTTTTTGCGACACGTTGCGTCTATCAACCCGCAACGCGAAACACCTGCACTACGTCGAGATGTGAGTTGACGCCCGCCGTGTTCCCCCCGGCGACCAGTACCAAATCTCCGATTGACGCCACTGCCGCATGGCGTCGTGGCACAAACGTTTTGCCAAGACGCGGCGCGTTCCATCGTTCCCCACGCCCCACTTCGCAAGCGAGAGTGCTACCCAGATTCGCGTAATCGCCGAACGTGTACAAAAAATTACCAACCACGGCGATATGGTGCGAACTCAAAGGGGACGGCAAATCGGGTTTTTTGAACCAACGCCCCTGACCGAGGGAATACGCTTCATAGACCGTCAAGCCGCCTTCGCCCGCATAGCCGCCGGGTACGTGAATCAGACCCGCTTGCACTCCTGCCGCGCATTCGCGGGGCGTGGGCATGGGTTCGGCTGTGTTCCACGTGTCGCGCTTCGGATCGTAAACTTCGGTCGCGCCGGAATACAAGCCGTTGCTGTTGCCGCCGACTACCCAGACCAGCCCGGCGTCCGCGACCACCGCCGCGTTTGTGCGCGGGGTGGGGAGAGGACGACCGGTTTCTACGGTTCCGGTGCGAAGATCAAGGCGTTCGAGCGTGTTTCCCGCTCCACCGCTTGCCTGTCCGCCAACGATGTAGGCGAAATCGCCTACCACCGCCGCGCCGTGGTAGCGACGCGGTAACAGTTTCCACGGCATCACGGCGACGTTGCCGGTGCGGGCGTTCATCCCTTCCGCGTCGCCGAGCAATCCGTTCGCGCCGCTTCCGCCCAAAACAAAAAACCGCTCTTTGTAACCAATCGCGCACGCCCCGTAGCGCGGTGTTTGTAATCGTGTATCGCTCATATCTTGTTCGCCTTCCGCCTATGATTATACCCCGCGTCCGCTCGATTTCGCCTTGACAATGACCGAACGGCGTGTTACCCTGCCGTGGTTCTTTTCCGCCTTCGGGGAAGTCCGGTGATCAGGAAAACGGCACGTTTTTCCTTCAGTCCGGCACTGTCGCGCAACGGTTCACAGTCCGATTGCCGAACGCGGAAAACAATACATTACCCCTTCCCGGCGCGTTACCGGGGAAAGGAAACCGTTCTTTGAAAACCGCTTTGCCCGCCCCGGCACGCCCCCTGAAACCTTTTAGGGCTTTTACTCTTATCGAGTTATTGGTCGCTGTCGCCATTATCGCCGTGCTTGCCGCGTTGCTGTTTCCCGTGTTCGCCGCCGTGCGCGAAAAATCGCGGCAAACGTCGTGCCTGTCGAACGTGCGCCAAATCGGAGTCGCCGCCTTGATGTACGCGCAGGATCACGACGAAACGTTGCCGGTCTATCAGTACGACTCACTTATCTACTGGGTCGGGGGACGCGACACGCCCGCCGCGAAACTCGACAAAACCCGTGGCATCGTCTATCCGTATGTGCGCTCCGGCGAAATCAACCGTTGCCCTTCGTACATCGGGGGCGACAACTTGGGCGGAACCGGCTACGGCATTAACCGTCGCCTGATGTTCACGACCGGATTTGCTTCCAACCCTGCCGTGTTTGCCGACCTGTCCGCGCCGTCGTCCACTATTTTGTTCGGCGACGCCGGGATTCCGAACTTTCCCGTGCGCGGCATGGTCGGCGAAACCGTGAGCATCGAACCGCCGAGTGATTGGTTGCCGTCCCCGACGATTGACTTCCGGCACCAGCAAATGGCTTGTTTCGCGTTTGCGGACGGTCACGCGAAAGCCGTCCGCCGCGCCGACTTCGTGCGCGAACTGCCGCCCGCAGAGCAGAACACCGCGCAAAAAGTGCGCTTCGTCGGCGACGCTCTGATGGCGCGGCGATAATTCTCGCGGAAGGAGAGAAGCGGGTGGGCGGCGAATCCACCGAAGCGGCTCTGTGCTACCGATACTATAGCCGACAAGGAAACAAACGATGGATACCACGACGCCCCCCGAAACCGCGTATGCGTTCGATGACCCCGAAAACCCCGACTTCGTTTCGGGAGAGAAAATCGCCACGGTCGCGGGCGGAACCCTGCTTGCCGGGCTGATAGGCGGCGGTATCTACTTCGGCGTCGCGCAGGTGTACGATTCGCTGGTTTATGTGCCGATTGGCGTCTCGCTCGTTGTTGCCGGAATCCTTTCGGTTTTCTTCAAACGTGCCAAACTGCGGGCATCGGTTCCCGTGGTCGTGTGCGGGGTGCTTGCCGGTTTGCTCGCGTTCGCGTTTCGGTTTGAACTCACGGGTTTGCAACGCCAAAAGTTTTTGGTCGTGATACGGACATTTGAAAAGCACGATCGGTTTCCCGACGCCGATCACAGCAAACTGTTCGCCGAGGCGAAGCGCGAGATCACGCCGCTCAACGTCGCGTGGGTCTACATTGATACCGTCGCCAAAAGCGGCGTTTCTATCAAGCGCGGCTTTGGTAGCGGCAAGGGTGAAACCGTGGACGAAAACGGCTATAAGTTTCGCTTACTGGTGAGTGCGCTAATCTGCTCCGGGGGCGCGGCGTCGGTGCTACACGGCTTCTTGCACCCGAAGGCAAACGGCGATGTCACGGAATAAGCGGGCGCGTTCGCAGTGATTGCGTGAGGACTTTACCGAGTGCCGCGCCGTCCATGCCGACTACGGCGTAAGCGTTCGGTCGTTCATGCTTCGCGGCAAGACCGGTTACGGTTCCTGTGTCGGCGTCGGTTTCGACGCGCACGGTCACGGTGCGAAACAGTCGTAGCCAGCCGAGCGGATCGGTCTGCGTCGCCAGCAGAAACGCCGGAAGCGCGGACAGCAAAACCGGGGCGTCCCCGGCGGCGAACCGGTCGGGCATCGTTTGCAAGTTCGCAAAGAACAGTTCGCGGAGCAACAACTCGCACACCGCGCCCCCATCCGAGAGGATTTGCGGCGCGGCGTATCGCCACAAGCAAATGTCGCGGGGAAGCCAAATCACGCCCTCGCCGGAAGTCAGCAGTTCGCCAAACGCTTTTCGCTCGGCGTCGCTCTGCCGCGAATCGCCGGAGCGCGCGAAGCGTTCCGGGTGACGCTCCTGCAAACGCGGGTCAATCGGTAGCCGTTCGCCTTCTGTGTGGGGCAGGGCGTAGTCGTTCGCGTGACCGCCGACTAAAAACAATCGCGCTACCTTTTCTCGGAACAGGGCGCGGTCGCTTCGCAGAAGTTCGGCAAGCGGGGCGACGTTCGCCACCGCCACTACGTTCGCTGGTTCGCTCGCGCCGCGCAGAACACCCGCGATTCCTTCCGCGCCGGATACAACCGATAGGTTCGGCGCGTTCGGGATACGTGCCGCCAGCACGTCGAGGGCGCGGGCGTTATCGTCACCTTCGGGAAGCACTATCGCTTGCAGGGAAAGTTTCGCGGGGGACGATAGCAGATATGCTACGTCGAACAGGTCTGCCGGGTCAAAGCGGTCGGCGGATAAATCGGAGCAGTAGACAACGGGCGCGGGGGGCGATGGTTCGGGCATGGTTTATTTTATCCGTTTCGGGGAACAAAAGGGGTGTGCGTTCCTTCTGTAACATACGCCTTTAGAAAAAGGTTCGTGTCGCCGATAATAGAGGGAGCCGTTTTTTCGTTCGCGTCAAAACAGGGTTGTTTATTTTCGCTATGCTTGCCAACATCACCACTATTCGCACCGCGCTACGTATCTACGGTGCTTTGAACCGCCACGACTATGACCTTGTTGACGCCCTGCGCGGCGACGCCGGACGGCTTCGCTTCCACCGCGCCGTGACCGCCGTGCAACGCACCGAGGGAATCGCCGCGCCGCTGGTGCTGGCGAAGTCTGCGCGGGAACGCGAAAAGGCGAACCTTGCAAAAGCGAAGGAAATGCCGCGTTGGACGGTGCGAAACGCTCTGCGACTTTTCGGCGACCGCTACCGTGAGGCGGTTGGGATTGCGAAAGCCGTCATCGGTTTAGGCGAAAGCACCAGTGTGCGCCATCAACAATCGCTCCGCAAGGCACTGCGCTTTTACGGCAACCTGTGGCGCGTGACCAACCTGCAAACCGCGCCCGCCTTATAACCGATCCGTGAACTTTTCCCTTGACGCCCCCGTTCCCCCGGCGGTACGATAACGGTTATGCAGTATCGAACTTTTCCCGGCACGGACATTTCGGCGTCGGCGGTGGGCTTTGGCGTGTGGACGGTGGCAACGACATGGTGGGGTATTACCGACCGCGCCGTCGGGCTGGATCTTCTTCGCCGCGCCCTTGACCTCGGTATCACTTTCTACGACACGGCGGACACCTACTCCGACGGTGGCGCAGAAACGATTCTCGCCGAAGCGTTCTCCGATCGGCGCGACGAAATCACCATTGCCACCAAGTTCGGCTACGATATTTACAACCATCCGCCCGACGCCAACCAGCGTGAACGCCCGCACAACTGGACGCCGGAGTATCTGCGCTTCGCTGTGGAAAAATCGCTGGAACGACTGCAAACCGACCGGATAGATTTCTACCAACTTCACAATCCGCGCATGGACGCCCTTTCGAGCGACGATTTGCTGGCGGAACTCGAATCGCTCAAAGCCGCCGGAAAGATCCGCGCCTACGGGGCGGCACTCGGTCCGGCGATTGACCCGCGTCAAGCGGACGAATCGAAGCACATTATCGAGAATACCGGCATGGCGGGGGTGCAAATTATCTACAACCTGCTGGAGCAACAGGTCGGCGCACCGATTTTCGAGACCGCTCGCAAGCACGGTAAAGCGGTTTTAACCCGCGTCCCGCACGCTTCCGGTTTACTGGAAGGCAACTTGAACGCCGATACAACGTTCGCGCCCGGCGACCATCGCAACTGGCGCATGACCACGAACGAGGCGAAGCGGCAGTGGCTCGACCGGGGCTTGCTGAAAGTCGCCAAGTTAGACTTTCTGACGGAAGGTACGGGGCGCACGATCAGCCAAGCGGCAATTCAGTACATCCTGTCGGAGCCAAGCATCGTGTCGGTTCTGCCGAACATCTACGACGCGCCACAGCTCGCCGAACTCGCCGCCGCCGCTGACGCGCCCCCCCTGACGTCAGACGAACTGACGAAAATCGCCGACCTGCTGGCGAATGATTTCTATCTTTAACCGGTCGCAAAAAAAGATTGCGAGGCAAACACAAGTTCGGTAGGAAAAGATGCAGGTTTTGCCGCAAAGTACCGTTATTCACCGATGCGCGGACGGCATATCGGTTGCTATCAAAGGTGGGACGATATATTGTACAAGATTGACCCACAAACTGCAACAAACCGACATTCGTCCAAGCGCACCGGACAAAACTTAAACGCAGGGCAAGCAGGGAGCGAAACAATTTTTAAGATGACAGTACCGGAACCGTTTGCGAAAATTAAAGTTATCGGTGTCGGCGGCGGCGGAACCAACGCCGTGAACCGCATGATCGAAGCCGGATTATCCGGCGTGGACTTTTGGGCGATGAACACCGATGTACAGGTTCTCGCTACCTCGTCGGCGGAAAACACGCTCCAACTCGGCGTCCGTCTGACGCAGGGACTCGGCGCGGGCGGCGATCCCGAACGCGGACGCGAGTCCGCCGAAGAATCGCGCTCCGACATCCAAAAAGCGATGGATGGGGCGGACATGGTGTTTATCACGGCGGGCATGGGCGGCGGAACCGGCACGGGCGCGTCGCCGGTGATCGCGGAAATCGCCCGCTCGATGAATATCCTGACCGTGGCGGTGATCACCAAGCCGTTCCGGTTTGAAGGTCCGCGCCGTGACCGATTGGCGCGGCAGGGGATTGACGATTTGCGGCAACACGTGGACACCGTGATTATCATTCCGAACGACCGTTTGCTGAACGTGGTCGAAAAGAAAGCGACGCTGATGGAAGCGTTCAAGGAAGCCGACGACGTTCTGCGGCAAGGCGTGCAGGGGATTTCGGACATCATCACGATTCCCGGCTTGATTAACGTTGACTTCGCCGACGTCAAAGCCGTTATGTCGGACGCCGGAACTGCGCTGATGGGAATCGGTTTCGCGGAAGGCGACCACCGCGCTCTGGAGGCGGCGCAAGCAGCGATTTCGTCCCCGCTTCTTGAGACCGATATTTCCGGCGCACGATCGGTGCTGGTGAACGTCACGGCGGGTTCCGACCTGACGCTTTCGGAAGTCAACGAGGCGTTGGAACTGATTCAAAACGGAACCGATGGCGAGGATGCGAACATCATCTTCGGCGCGGTGATTGACCCGCGCCTGTCCGGCGC
>JACMIU010000449.1 GCA_014380985.1 Armatimonadota bacterium
AACGCGCCGTCCATGACGGAAGCGTCGGCGACCGTGACGAAGCAGGTTCCGGCGGTTCCTTTGTCGTCGTTCCGCACCGGGGAAATCCGCTTCGACGCGGACGGCATCGTTATCGAGGGAATGGCGGTGCAAATGTCGGCGAAGTGGCAACGCTTCGCCATCCCGCTTGCCCTATTCCCGCAACTTCTGTTGCCGGTCGCCACCGGGGGCGGCAGCCGGAGCGTGGTTCCCACCGTCGTCCGCGTCGCGGCGGGGCTTTTCGTGTTCGCGTACTTCGTTGCGCTGATTCTTGTGGGCAATTGGATAGACAAACAACGCGCCGAAACCACGCTTTGCCTCTCTTGGGATTCCGTTCGCGCCGTGCAAACCGACCATCTACTGCGGTCGGTGACGCTGGTGTATCAGTCGTTCAACGTGCCGCAAATAGTGAAGGCGAAGCCATGGTTTGGAAGCACGGCGGCGTCCCTCGAAGCGTTGAATTGGAGCCGTTTGACCCTCTGTAAACTCGAACCGTCCCTCGTGCAAGGCGTCGCCGACACGCTCGCGCACTTCGCCCCCGGCGCGATTCACGAACGGGTGGGCGCGAAGCCGCATCGGTTCTGGCTGAGCCTCGCGCTACCGTTTCTGTTCCTCGCTTTGATGATCGCGGCGTTCGCGCTGTTCATACCGATGTTCTACCCGCCTCCACCGGCGTACCCGTAGCCCCTTGTGTTGCCCGTGGGGGTCGGCGGGTCGTGGCTTGCCAGACCACCCCGGTTTGCGTTATGCTAAGCGCGTTATGATGTCCGACGAATCCGCCCCCCCGCTTCCCGTTCTGTCCGGCACAACGTCCGCCCCCGCCGCCGTTTCGACGCGCAACGAATGGGGGCTACTCGTCCAATCGGTTCCGCTCCATTTCACGCCGCCGATGTATCAAACGCTGTTGGTGACAACAAAGCAGGTTCCCGCGGTTCCCGCATCGCCGTTTCGCACCGGGGAGTTGCGCTTCAATGCGGACGGCATCGTTATCGAAGGCATGGCGGTACTCATGCCGCCGAAATGGTATGTCGGGGCAACAATGCTTGCCGCTCTGCCTTACTTCCTAATGCAGTTTGCCTTTCGCTTTATTCGGTCTCTTGGTCTACCCCGCCCCCTTCGACTTTGGGTAACGCTCGCCGTAATCTTCGGCACAATGTCGCTGGCTTTTGTGCCGTGGTTTCTGCAAAAATGGCTTAATAAACGCCGCACCGAAACAAAAACCGTTCTCGACTGGGAGTCGCTCCGCGCCGTGCAAGTGGATACCAAACTGCGCTCGGTGACGCTGGTCTACTCGACCTTTAACGTTCCACAAAAGATAAAAGCGATACCGTGGCTCGGCGTCAAAGCGGCGTCTCTTGAAGCATCGAACTGGCATTACATCACACTCGGTAAGTTGGAACCGCCCATCGTGCAGGGCGTCGCCGATACGCTTGCCCATTTCGCGCCCCACGCGGTTCATGAACGGGTAGACGCCCGGCGCAACGTGCTGTGGTCAAGCCCGGTACTGCGCGTGTTTTTCGTCCTACTGCTGGTCGTCATGTTTGCCATAATCGGGTTCGCGTTCTATGCGTCCTACAAGCGGCGCAACCCGTAGATACCGGTTGCATAACGCGGGTTTTAACCCGCGTTACTCGTACCACCGGTTGCGCTACGCTTTGTCAATCGCGTCCTTGAGCAGCCGGTCTATATCGTCGGGGCGGGCTTGCCCTTTCGCTTCCTTCATCACCTGCCCCTTGAGGAACGCAATCACCTTTTCGTTGCCGCCCTTGATTTTCGCCACGATGTCCGGGTGCGCCGCGACCACCGCCGCGACCATTTCCGCCACCGCATCCGCCCCGGCGACGCGCAAACCGAGGCGGTCAATCACCGCCGTTGCCGTTTCGCCCGTCGTCCACATCTCCTCAAGGACGCGCTTCGCAATCGTGGTCGTAATCGTGCCGTCCGCCACGGTTCGCGTCAGCTCCGCGAGGGTTTCCGGGGAGACTTTGCCGCCCGCGATGGCGATTTTCGCGCCGCTCGCAAGGCGCGTCAGTTCACCCAGAATCCAGTTCGCCACGGCTTTCGGGTCGCCCCCGGCACTCACGGCGCGTTCGTAGAAGTCCGCGGTCGCCTTGTCGCTCACCAGAGTCGCGGCATCGGCGACCGGAAGCGCGTACTCGGAAACAAAGCGGTTCTTCTTGTCGAGCGCGAGTTCGGGAAGCGACGCCCGCATTGTTTCGATGTACTCCGGCGCGAACTCGATGGGAATCAGGTCGGGTTCGGGGAAATACCGGTACTCCTGCTCGGTCTCCTTGACGCGCTGAAGCACGGTCACGCCCTTTTCCGCGTCCCACCCATACGTCGCCTGCAACACCGTTTCGCCCGCCTCGATTTGCGCAATCTGCCGCTTTGCCTCATACTCGATGCCCAGTTGCACGGCGCGGAACGAGTTCAGGTTCTTGAGTTCGGTCTTGACGCCAAACGCCTCCGTGCCTTCCTTCCGCACCGAAGGGTTCGGCTCCACGCGGAGCGAACCTTGCTCCATGCGCCCGTCCGACGCACCGACGTAGAGCAAAATGCCGCGCAGGGTTTCGGCATAGAGCCGCGCTTCCTCCGCCGATTCGACATCGGGCGGAAAGTCGGTGACAATCTCCATCAGCGGCACACCGGCGCGGTTGTAATCCATCACCGAGTAGCCCAAACCGTCGCTATGAATGCTCTTGCCGGTGTCTTCTTCGAGGTGGACGCGGGTAATGCGGATGCGCTTCGTCGTCCCGTCCGCCTTCTCGATGTCCACGTAACCGTTCGTGCCAATCGGCGTATCGCCGTACTGCGACACCTGATAGCCCTTCGGCAAATCGGGATAAAAATAGTTCTTCCGGTGGAAAATCGTCCGCATCGAAATGTCGCAGTGCAACGCCAGCGCGGTTTTCACGACCAGTTCAACGGCAACGGCGTTGAACACGGGGAGCGTTCCCGGCAGTCCGAGGCAGACGGGGCAGGTACGGGTGTTCGGCTCGCCGCCAAAGGCGTTCGCGCACGAACAAAACATCTTCGAGGCGGTCAACAGTTCGGCGTGGCACTCCATGCCGACGCTCACACGGTAGTTCATCATGCGCCCATTATACACCGGCGCGGAAAGTTTGAGAACCGGGGGGCACGGCGGCGTAAAAGGTGCAACGATAGGGCATGTTTTTACGTCTTTATAGGAGAAAGTTCTCGCGCATCGGTTCGCCGTAGCCACCGTTATCATTCGTTTATTCCTTTTTAATCCGTTCGTAGGGAATCGGTTGCGGCAACTTTCGACGAACTATTCGATTATTTTGCAAGGATTTATTGACGTGAACAAGTGGAGCAGAGACAGCATTGTCGGGGAGATTCTCAGAAGGCACGACACGGATCAACCGTTGTCGTATTCGGGCATGACGCGGGACAATTTGCCGCTATTGCGGGCGGCGACGCGCTACTTCGGGTCGTGGCAGAATGCAATAGAGTACGCCGGTCTCGACTACAACGACTTCCGCAAGTACCGGACGTGGACAAACGAAACCATCGTGGAGCGCATCCAAGAACTGTACGCGCAAAACGCCGATCTGTCGTGGCGGCACATCTCCCTGACGCTCGATCCGTCGGTCGCGGCGGCGGCGACGAAGAAAGCGCACTTCGGCTCGTGGCGGGCGGCACTCGAAGCGGCGGGAATAGACTACGACGTGATACGCCGCTACCACGATTGGTCGGACGACGAAGTGATACGCAAGGTGCGCGACCTGTACGCGCAAGGCGAACCGCTCAACGCGAAATCCATGGAACAGAGCGACATCACTTTGATTACGGCGGCGCGGCGGCGGTTCCCGTCGTGGGACAAAACGCTGTCGGCGGCGGGTCTCGACTACAAAAACATCGTGGTACGCGCCCCGTTCCGGCGCAAACGCAAAACCGAATCGGTGCGCCCAACGTCGCCAAGCGCGGCAACGCGCTAAATCGGAAACGCCGCGCCGCTTCCCATCGTCTACAGGTATAGTATGAAACAAATCGCTTGGCTCGCGGCGGCGTTCGCGCTCGTCGGTTGCGCCCCCGCGAAAGACGCGCCGCGCCCCGTGTCTGCATCGGTGGCGTCGC
>JACMIU010000450.1 GCA_014380985.1 Armatimonadota bacterium
TCCTGTAGTTCAATCGCTTTCTCGGTGACTTCGGGATAAATGCGGCGCGTGGCTTCTTCGACCAGTTCCATCGCCGCCGTCAGGAACCGCGCCCGTCCCGTTACCTGCCCGCGAAACTCCGCCGCCGTCCAAAGCCGTGCAATCTTCTCGTACACTTCGTCCCACGTGCCGTGTGCGGTGATTTCGGCGTGGGTGCGCGTAATCGTTTGGCGTTGCCCGGCGACCGCCGCCGCGTCCCGCGCTTTCGTGTACTCCCAATCTTCGAGCGAATCGCCTTCGATCAAGCGGTAGACGACGTTTTGATCGCCGGTCGCGTCGCGCACGGCTTTTTCAATCGCTATTCGCGTTTCGTACCCGGCGAGTTGCCCCGAAACGCCCTGCCCCGCGCCGAAGCCGACCACGAATGTATCGCCTTCCCAGATCACGGGAATCGTTTGCTCCAACGCCCGCCAAACGCTCGGCGCGATTAACGTCTGCTTGACGCGATCCACCACGCGCCCCCATAACTCCACTAACTGCGGATTCTGTTCGTTTGCCATCTTGCTTGCCCTTTGTCCCCGGACGTTATTCGCCGCGCTGCGCCGGTTTTCCTGCCCTTTTTTACGCGGCGACCAATTCTCGCTCCTCCGCCACCGCCTCGCGCACGGTGAATCGCTCGTTCGCGTCGTCCAAAATCGCCTCAATATCGGACAGGGTGCTGATTTTCGTCAGCGACTCACGGATTCGCGGCGCACCGGGCATCCCCTTGAAATAGTGCGACAATAAACCGCGCAGTTCGCGGCATCCGATATGCTCGCCCTGCTGGGCAACCTGCATCCGCGCATGATCGCGGGCGACTTCGACACGCTCGTATACATCGGGTTCGGGCAGAAGCACGCCGGTTTCAAGGTAAAAGCCGATGCGGCGCAAAAGCCACGGGTTGCCCATCGCGGCGCGTCCGATCATCACGGCGTCGCACCCGGTTTCGGCGATCATGCGCTTCGCGTCACCCGGCGTTTCGATGTCGCCGTTGCCGATAACCGGAATCGACCCGTTCACCGCTTCCTTGACGCGCCCGATAACGCTCCAGTCGGCAACCCCCGAAAAGCCCTGCGACGCGAACCGTGCATGAACCGTAATCGCCTTGACGCCGACGTTTGCCGCCGCGACCGCGAAGCGCACCGCCGTCACGTCTTTGGAATCCCACCCCGAACGCACCTTGACCGTGACCGGCACGGTGTCGCCCACCGCATCCACCACGGCTTTCACCACCGCTTCGGCTTGGCACAAATCTTTCAGCAGTGCCGCGCCCGCGCCGGTTTTCGCCACCTTCGGAACCCAGCACCCCATATTAATGTCCACGCCGTCCGCGCCGTTTTCGACCACCACCTGCGCCGCCTCAGCCATCGTCGCCGGATCGCCGCCGAACAGTTGGCAGAACGCGGGGCGTTCCTCGTCCGTCCAGTCGAACATTCCCCATGTTTTCTGGTTGCGGTAATGAATCGCGTGGCTCGAAATCAGTTCGGTGACCACCAGCCCGACATGACCGACGCGCTTACAGATGGCGCGAAACGGGTGCGACGTGATGCCCGCCATAGGGGCGAGGATTACCGGGGGTTCGATTTGTATATTGCCGATACGCATAGCCGTTTATTATACAGCAAGATGGGGGAAGGTGCGGTGATTAATCAGCGTCAGGCGCGGCGTCCATGCGGTCTAAAGTATCAATACAACGGCGCATTTGTTCGCGCACCCGGTCGCGCATTTGTGCCTGCTCATACCACGCAGGATCGGCACTGCTACTGCTGGCTTGTCGCTCGACATCGGCAAGCACCAAGAGCAACCTTCCAAACTCGCCACGCGGTTCGGTCAGATCGCGCAGAAAGTTTGCCATATCGTTGTCCGTCCAGTCGTATTCGGCCTCGATATAGTTCCAACTGTCAACCACTTTGTCCCAGCCGCCCGTTATCGCCATGCCGACAATCGCCCAGACCGGTAGCCGGGACTGCGACACGGTGATGGAACCGCCGACGCGAGTATCGTGTACGCAAAGCCCCGGATACAGGTCTACCGATTCCTCCGGTGGGATACGACTTGTCGGGCGTGGTTGGTACACCCATTCTTCGGCTGTTTCCGCCATTTGTTCGTTTCCTTCAACTATCAGCAGTAAAGTGCTTGAGCGGGTTGGCATCTGACAGACACCTTACTAATTACGGAACCTGTATCGTTAGGTCACAACCATTCTTCGTCAGGGTTCGCATTTGCACGGTGTCTTTCCTTTTCGCGGTTACGGTAAACGTGTAGTCGCCCAGATGACCGCGAGTGCTGATTTTGCCGTCGCTGTCACTCTGTTTATCCACGCGGGTTCGCCACGCACCGAGAACCAGATCGCGCCACACCTTCGCGCTTGGCTTTTCCGTCCAGTCGGCGCGGAACATCGCCGCATCCGGTTTCCAGTGCGACGATTGCCAGAAACCCCACTGCGTAAATCCGGTGGTAGCCGGGTGGCTGTAGAACGCGATTAAGAAGTCGCGTGTGTAGTCGGCTTGCAGTTCTTCGTCCGGCGTGTTGATGTCGAACTCCGTCGCCTGAAGTTCCAAGCCTGACTTTGCCAGCAGGTCAAGATCGGACAACACCGCTTCGGGGTCGCGCACCTGCCGCCCGACGTGACTTTGAATACCGAGTGCGTCAATCGGCGCACCCGCCGCTTGCAACCGTTTCGTTAGCGCGAGATACTCCGCGATAAGATTAGGGCTGTTGCGACTGTTGAGCATTCCGTATTCGTTCATAAACAATTTCGCCCGTGGGTCGGCTTCGCGGGCGACCTTGAACCATTCGGCGGCTTCGGCTTCGGGCATATACTTGAAATAGTCTTTTTCATGCACCATTTCGTTGATCACGTCCCAGCCGTCAATGCGCCCCCGGTTCGCGGTGACAATGTCGCGGATATGCTCCTTGATGAGAAGCGGTAAACCAGTGCGCGGGGCGGGCATCGCCGTGACACGGTTCGGGCTGAACTTGTCGCCGGGCCAAACAAGGGTATGCCCGCGCATCCGCAAATCGTGCGCGATAATCCAATCGGCGGCGGTCAACGCTTCGGTGCGCCGCGCCGCGCTCCCGCTCCAGATACGCCACTTCATGGAGTTGCCGATAACCGCCGAATTGAAGTACTCCAGTAAAACCGCTTGATACTTTTTAGCGTCGGGCGTATCGGTCAGTAGATACTGTGGGTTTACCTCCGTTCCCCAAAGGAACGCGGGGCGGGTTAGGCTCACTTGCACACGGGCGTCGGGAATCGGCTTGCCTTCGGCGTCAATCACACGGATATTGAGAGGCGCGGTGCGCGTTGTTTCGATGCGTTCGAGTGCCGCTTTGCGCCATGCCGCGCCCGCCTCACGCCCCTGATACGTTAGTTTCGTAATCGGCAACTCGGCGATTTTGGCACGTTTGCCGAAGTTCAGCACTTCGAGACCGGCGATTTCCACGGCTTGCGGAATCGTTCCGAACGACCAGTGGATTTCGCCCTGCGACGTGTCGGCGTTCCGCGCCGCGGTGAACGGAACCTCAACCAATTTCCAATCGGGCCCCGCCGTTAAGTCCAGTAGCGTGTGCCGCGTGTATTCGGGCGTTCGCTGAAACGCAGAAAACTGAAAAATCGCCTCGCCCGATTCCTGCTTTGCATACTCAGCGCGAACCCAAAACCTCGCCAAAAGCGCGTCCCCCTGTGCAATCGGCTCACGGATTTTCCAAGAGACCTCCACATGATCGGCGGACTTCGGGTTATTGAAACACTCCACGCGAAGTACCGCGTCTTGACCACTCGAAGACCACTTCGCCGTTGGGGGCGGGGTAGAACCGGAATCATTGCGAAACGTCATGGTTTCCAGCAAATTATCCGGTAGCACGTTGGTCGGTTTTTTCGCGGCGAGTGTTGCATTTAGCGGGGAGGTGGGCGGAGCGGCGACAGCACCACTCATGAAAGCAAGAACACAGGCGATTGCCACGCCGGTAGATAAAAGTCGCATAGTGTATAGTATCAGAAGGTCGGGCGGCACGGCGAATTGCTATTTGGCGTCGTTTTTAGTTCTTGACCCCGCGTTTGGCGCTCTGCTATAATACAGATACGCGCAGAACGGCGCGAACCGTTTTCACAGGAGCATATTGTAATGGCATACGAACCGCAAAAGAGTGATAACTTTACCTTCGGACTTTGGACAATGGGAAACCCCGGACGCGATCCGTTCGGCGAACCTGTCCGCAAGGGCTTTACCCCGGTCGAGATGGTGCAGGAATTGGGCAAGTTGGGGGCTTACGGCGTCAATTTTCACGACAATGACCTTGTGCCATTCGGTTCGAGTGCGGCGGAGCAAGACCGCATCGTTGCCGAGTTCAAAACCGCGCTTTCCGACAACGGCATGACCGTGCCGATGGCGACCACCAACCTGTTCGGGCATCCGGTGTTTAAGGACGGCGCGTTTACGTCGAACGACTCGCGGGTTCGGGCGTTCGCCTTGCAGAAAGTCATGCGCTCGATGGACTTGGGCTACGACTTAGGCGCACGGGTCTATGTGTTCTGGGGCGGGCGCGAGGGGGCGGAAGTGGACGCAGGCAAGGACGCCGTGACCGCGATTGCCCGAATGCGCGACGGCATGAACTTCCTTTGCGAGTATTCCAAGTCGCAGGGCTACGATTACAAGTTCGCTCTCGAAGCGAAGCCGAACGAGCCACGCGGCGATATTTACCTACCGACTACCGGCGCGATGCTCGGCTTTATCGCCACGCTTGCATACCCCGAAATGGTCGGTGTGAACCCCGAAGTCGCCCACGAAACCATTTCCGGCTTGAACTTTTACCACGCGGTCGCGCAAGCGGTGGATGCGGGCAAACTGTTCCACGTGGACTTGAACGGGCAAAAAGTCGGACGCTTTGACCAAGATTTGCGCTTCGGGCAGGAAGACGCGAAAAACGCTTTTTTCCTCGTGCGGCTTCTGGAGTCCTACGGTTTTACCGGCATGAAGCATTTCGACGCGCACGCCCTTCGCACGTCCGACCGCGCCGATGTGATCGAGTTCGCCAAAGGGTGTATGAGAACGTACTTGATTCTGAAGGAGAAGGCAAAGCAGTTCGACGCCGACCCGGTGGTGCAGGAGATTTTGGCACACCTGAACACATCGGGCGACGCCGAATCGGACACGCTTTTGGATGGCGGGTTCACGAAGGAGAAGGGCGACGCGCTCAAGTCCCGCGTTTTCGATGTTGACGCGCTGACCGCGAAATCGTTGCCGTATGAAAAGTTGGATCAGCGCACGTTCGAGATTCTGCATGGAGTCGCGTAGAACTATAAGGGGCGACCGGTAGTCGTGGCGACGTTGCCGCGCTTACCGGTTGACACAGGCGTTTCTGCTGGGTATAGTACATTTCCATAGGGAGCGAGAACTGTGCCAACAACATTACCAACCACGATGCAAGCCGCTGTTATCCACCGGTTTGGCAGCGTTGAAAATATCGTTGTGCAAACATTGCCCGTGCCGGAAGTGCGTTCGGGCGAGGTGTTAATCAAGGTAGAGGTGGCAGGCATCGGTTCATGGGATGCCGAGGAGCGCGAGGGAGAATACGCCGAATATCTGGGAGTGCCGGAGTTTCCTTACTGTTTGGGTTGGGATGGCGCGGGCGTGGTTGCCGCCGTCGGCGCGGGAGTTGACCGCTTTAATATCGGCGATCCGGTATACGCAACCGTCTTTCCCGGAAGTCGTGGCGGCGGATTCTATGCAGAGTACGTCACGGTGGAGGCGGAATACGTTTCGAGTGTTCCCGATGGGCTGACGCTGACACAGGCAGGCGTGATGGGATGGGATGTGTTGACCGCCCGCAGTGGAATAGAGGATGTATTGAATGTGAAGCCGGGCGAATCACTGATGATTTTCGGAGCCAGCGGCGGTATCGGACACATGGCGGTTCAACTCGCCAAACGGTTGGGCGTGCGGGTCTTGGCGATCGCTTCGGGCGATGATGGCGTGGCTCTGGCGCGGCAACTGGGCGCGGACGCCGTGGTCAACGGGCGTAAGGACGATGTAGTGGCAGTCGCACGGGAGTTCGCCCCCGCCGGTCTCGATGCCGCTCTTGTCACTGCAGGAGGTGAGGCGGTTGAGAAGGCATTGGATGCCGTGCGTGATGGTGGTCGGATTGCCTACCCCAACGGCGTGACGCCCCCACCGAAGCCCCGACCCGGCATACACATCAGTAGCTACGACGCCAGCCGTGGCGCAGAAGCGACTGCCAAACTCCACCGACTGATCGCCGTAGCCCCTTTTGAGGTTCATGTGGCGCACACATTCCCGATAAAGGAGGTCGCCGAGGCCCACCGCGCCCTTGGCGAACACTATCTCGGCAAACTCGCTTTGCGACTGAGCGCAGAATAAAATAGTACTTAACAATCCTCGCATCTTCTTAGCTTCACCGTTACTCATGTTTGCCGGTTGACATTCGATTTTTATATCGGCTACTCTACCGGCGTATGAGAAAGATTACTTTATCCGAACTGCCCGAATCGGCGTTGCCCGCCGAAACCGGCACGGTTTTACGGCGGTTCACCGGGGGCGAAAACCTGACCCTCGCCCGAATTACTTTCGCCGCCGGTAGTGTTCTTCCCGGTCACGCACACGTGAACGAGCAGTTTACGGTGGTCTTAGAAGGCACGCTTCGCTTCGTCGGGAAAGACGGCGAAACTACCGACGTTCACGCGGGCGAGGTGATGCACCTGCCCCCGCACGTTTTCCACGGTGCGACCGCGCTCACCGACGCGACCGTTTTGGACGTGTTCGCGCCGGTTCGCGCCGATTGGGGAACGCCTCAGGCTGGGTAGATAGGCGTAAAGAGGGACGACCTTCGCAGGAGAACGGTTGCCTTGTGCCGAACAGAGCAGGACGTTCGGCAACACGTGCGCGGTTCGCACGTCAACAATTTTTTAGGGAGCATACCATTTTATGAAAGCCGTAGTCATGGCGGGGGGCGAAGGAACGCGATTGCGTCCGCTTACCCTGCATCGTCCGAAACCGCTGGTTCCGATTCTCAACAAGCCGATTGCCCAACATATTATCGAGCATTTGCGCCGCGCCGGGGTTTCCGACGTCGTTGTCACCTTGTACTATCTCGCCGAGGAGATTATGAACGCTTTTGGAACCGGTTCCGAACTCGGCGTGAACCTAATCTACAGTATTGAGGACGCGCCGCTCGGAACGGCGGGCGCGGTCAAGAAAGCCGAAGCCTATCTAAGCGACGGCACGTTTATCATCGTTTCCGGCGACGCGCTCACTTCGATTGATGTCGAGAAAGCGTTGGCGTTCCACCGCGAAAAAGGTTCGGAAGCCACGATTGTTTTGCAGAA
>JACMIU010000451.1 GCA_014380985.1 Armatimonadota bacterium
ATCGCTCACGGTGAACGCCCCCCGGTCAAAGGCGATAATCAAATCTTCCTTGCCGTTGCCGAGGTCGCGGGGACGGTTCAGCACCATCGTAATCACCGGTCGCCCCTCGTCGTCGCGCCCCACGGCGTCATCAATCGGCATCGGCTTCGCGCTGGTTTCGCCGCGTTTGAAAAAAGTGATGTTTTTGCCGAGCGTGATTCGCGCCCGCTTGTACGTTTTCTTTCCCGTCACGCCCGGCACGGACACCGCGCCGAGGGTCGCCACCTGCCCCGCGCCGCCGATTTCCGCGAGGTCTACGACGCGCCCGGCATCATCCGCCCAAACCGGGAACGATTGCTCATCCGCCGAAACGAGTTCCACGGCGTGAACCGTGACAAACACATGGGAATAATCGCCCGGCTGCATTTTCTGTTCGGCGTTCGCGGTGGTGGTGGCGAAATTGCCCGGCTTCTGCGTCGCGCCGGGAATCCGGTCGGCACTGCTGTTATAATCGGACACAAACAAGCCAAGCCGTTTGGCGGGAAGCACCGAACTGGTGACACCTTTCGTGCCGCCGGGTGCGCCGGTCGCGGTGTCGCCGGTGCGCGACGACAGCGACGGGGAGTTCAAACTTTGCCCGGTTCCCGCGCCGCATCCCGTGAGTAAGAGAGGCAGTGCGAAAACGCACAGCGAAATCCCGGCGAAAATGCCGATACTGTAAAAGGCGTGATTTGTTTTCATGGCGTCTGTGTTTTCTCCGCGCTGTGGCTTACCTGCCTGTCCATGCAGGAAAAGCCGACCGGTTTATTGTATCAAACAACGCGGGCGAAACACACGCCGCGCCTGCAACAAAGGTATAAAAAAGTGGAAGATCAATTATTGTCCGAACCGACGCCAAGCCGCCTCGGTGAGATTTGCGTCACCCTCGGCAAGATTTCCCCGACGCAACTGGTCGAGGTTTTGACGCAACAAAAGCAGACCGGGCAACGCTTTGGCGATATTTTGCGCGACCGGGGCTATGTCGGCGAGCGCGATATTGCCGAAGCGATGGCGGTGCAACTCGGTGTGCCGTTCCACGATTTGGAGAATACGCCCGCGCAGGAAAGCGTCGCCGCCCTACTTCCGGCGCAAGCCGCGCTGACCTTTGTCATGCTTCCGGTGCGAATGGGCGAAAACGACCAGATGCGTCTGGCGATGCTCAACCCCGCCGACACCGAAGCGATTGAGGTGGCGACGCGCCTTTCCGGCAAAACGCCCGAACCGGTGCTGTGCGAAAGCGCGGTGTTGCGCCGCGCCCTAAGCGCGATTTACGGGAGCGCGGCGGGCGACGCGCTATCGCCCCTGCCGTTCGGCGGCGACGAGTACGCAGCGGCGGCTGCGATGACCGCGACCGCGACCGCGCTGTCGCCGGTGCAAACTGCACTCGCCGCCCTGTCGCACGTTTCCGGCGTGGACGACATCAGCGGCGCGGCGCGGGAGTTGCTTGCCGCCCTTTTAGACGAGGCGGTGCAAATCGGCGCGATGTCGGTAGCGATTGAACCGGTCGGCGGTTACGCGCAGATAGCGTACCGGTTGCCGCACCGTCAGCAACGCCGCGCCGTGCTTCGCTCGGCGCACCGGTTGCCGCGTCCCGCGCAAACCGCACTTCTCGCCGAAATCAAGCGCGAGGCGAACGCCGACCCGGCGGAACGTCGCCGCCCGCAACGCGGATGGCTACCGCCGATAACCGAAGCAGGGATGCCGCTTCTCGATTTGCGCGTTTCGCTTCTCCCGGAGCTGCACGGGGAACGGGTTTTGATTCAACTTTTGCGGCGCGACCCGGTTCAGGCGCACCTACTGGAGCGGTTCCAACTGCCGAACGCGCAAAAAACCGCCCTCGCCGATCTGCTGGCGCGGCGCGGCGGGCTGGTATTGGTCACGGGGCAACACTGGCTCGAAACGCTATACAACTTAGCCGGGGTGTTTTCGGCGGACGAAAACGCTACGGGGCGCACCGTGGCGACGTGCGAACAGGCGGTTCGCTACGAACTGCCGCACCTGTCGCAGTATGTGGTGGAGCCGATGGAATCGTCGCCGGAAGCCATCGCTATAGCGGTGGCGAACGCCGTGGACGCGCTTCTTAGCCAAGACCCGGATGTGGTGATTGCGAACGCTTCGGCGGCGCACCCGCGTATCGCGGCGGCGGTGTGCCGCGTGTCGTCGGTCGCCTCGGCGACAAGCCCGCTGGTGTTGGTCGGCATCAGCGCGGCGGGCGACGCTTTAGACACGGCGGGCGCGGCAACCGCCTTGAAGCAAGCCGTGGGTTCCGAGGTCGCCGCAAACGCCCTGCTCGGCGTTTACACGGAGCGACGCCTGCGGCGGCTCTGTCTGTCGTGCCGCGAACTGGTCGAAGCCGACGACGCCACCGCGACGCGCCTCGGCATCGAACCGGGCGAAAACGTCTATCGCGCCGTGGGTTGCGCCCGGTGCGAGAAAACCGGCTACGTCGGCGAGTTCGATGTGCAAGAAGTGCTGGTGTGCGACAACGGTTTCACCCGGCTACTGCGCGAAAACGTGGACGCTTGGACGCTCCGGCACTACGCGGCGGCGCACGGCATGGTGGCACTCAAAGACACGGCGGTCGCCCGCGTCCGCGCCGGGCTAACGTCCCCGGCGGAACTGATCGCGCAAGGGATTGTTTGACGCGGCTGACGGTATAATGAGGGCGGAACTTCAGCGCGAAAGGACGCCCAAAAAATGACGAAACTGCAAATCGAATTATCCGACGAAACGTATGAAGCGATACGCAAAGAAGCCGACCACTTCGAGATGAGCGTGGAAGAGTATATCCGTCGCATGATGGTAAAGTTACACGCCTTCCGCGTCACCTACCCACTTAAAGAAGCGAGGGCATACCTTGACCGTCTTTGGCGCGGCGATGTGCCGGGCGATGGCATTCCGGCGATTCATTACTTTCCTGATCTTAGGGACAAATAGCATGGAGAAAGTTTCCTATCTTCTGGACACAAGTATCTTGGTTCATCTGGTGCGCGGCGAAGCCAGCAGTACAACGATAACCTTGATTTCGGCTACCCCGATTCGACCTGTTCACTGGGCGTAATCGCGTTCACCTATCCTATGTCACGGTAGCCGAAATCAAGGTTATCGCCGATAGGAACCAGTGGGGCTTGGATAAACGCTCAACGCTTGCGGATTATCTACGGCGATTTATTGCCGTAAATGTCGGAGGCGACTTGATGTTGGACGCATACATAGCGATAGAAGCGTATAATTACTACGAGGGGCGCGACATGGGTAGCAAAAACGACCTGTGGATTGCGGCGACGGCGCGTGTTCATCGGATGACGCTCATCACGACCGACAAAGATTTCATTCACTTGCGAGATACCTTTATCTCGGTTGCCTACATGGATCCGGTGAAAGGAGTATTGACCAATGATTTTGACGATTGAATTGCCCGATGATACCTATGAAGCCTTGTTTTCCGAAGCCGAGGACGACGGCATAACGGCGAATAAACGGGTAGAGATTTTGGTGAACCGTCGCGCCAAACGCCCGATGCCGACCGAGGACGGCAAGCGATGACTGATCGGTTTGCCCCCGCTACAAACCGATTTGGACGATTTACCGGTTGAATCCGCGCCCGCACCGAAGCCGGTTTTCTAATCGGAGTACGGGTTGTTGATGCGGGCGATGACATCGCGGAGCGGTAGGTCGTCGGGGGCGTCGGCGACGGCGCGGTTCAGTTCGTCTAAAAGCCGGGCGCGGCGTTCGCTCGCGGCACGTTCCTCGGCGGACGGGTCGTGATGCAGGACGCGGAGCCATTCGCGCAGTTTGCGCGGCATCCGTGGCAGGGCGAACCGCCCTGAAGTAGGTGGGGCGGCGGGCGCGGGGGTGTCGGTGGGATCAGGCGCGGCGGGTTCGTTCACAACACGTTTTCTTTCACCGTAGTAATACCGCATTTTGCCCCCTTAGCAAACATACGCGGTGACATCCCCGCACGGGCAAGCCGGGTGCGTGGTACAATAAACCGTTTGGTTGTGCGCCCGTAGCTCAGCGGATAGAGCAAGGGATTTCTACTCCCTTGGCCGGGGGTTCGATTCCCTCCGGGCGCGTGTGATTTTAGACCTGCTAAGGCTTCGATTCGTGCCACCAGAAAACCGCCTCTTTCCCACGCTTCGACCGGTGTACGCTTTTTTCCCGTTTAGCCAAACGCTGGCGACGGCGGGGCAACCGACCGCCACGCAGTTCGCGTTGGTGCGGGACGCGGGCTTCGATACGGTGATCAACCTCGCGCCGGAAGACAGCACCGGCGCACTCGCCGATGAAGATTTGATTGTGGAAAACCTCGGCATGAACTACGTGCCGGTTCCCGTGCGCTGGCAAAACCCGACCGACGCCGACCTGCACCGATTTTTCGCCGAAATGGACGAGCGGAAACAGCGCGAAAAACTGTTTGTGCATTGCATCGCCAATATGCGCGTGTCGGCGTTTATGTATCTGTACCGCGTTTCGCGTGAAGGCGTCGCCGAACCCGAAGCCCGCGCCGCCATGCACTCTATCTGGACGCCGAACGAGACGTGGCAGGCGTTCCTTCATGCCGAGTTCAACGATGACCAACCCGCGTAGCCCCGCGTCCCCGTTCGCGCCGTCGCGGGAACAGGTGGCGACCCTTTCCGCCGCCGCGAACTGGTGGCGCGAAGGCGAACGCCGCCTCGATTACCTCGCCGAACGCGCTACGCTACAAGGATTTTTGGCGCAAGCGGAAACGGCGCGGAACGGCTTCCGCGCCGCCACCGCTCCCGTCGCGGCGGATGCCGTGCCGCTTTTGCGCCTTGCCCGCGCCCTCGCGCCGAATGTCGCCCTCAACCGCGACCGCGAAACCGACGATTTCTCCGCGTCGCTCCATGCCCTGCTGTTCGGAAACGACCCGCTCGCCGACCGGATCGGCGCGTTTCTCGCCAGTGTGCGCGGGGCGGGCGTCGCCACCGCGTCGCACTTGCTGTTCGCCGCGTACCCCGACCGCTATCCCTTAGTGACCCGCGACACGGCGGCGTTTGTTCCACCGACACCGGAGCAGAAACGCGCCGCGAAAGCCGAGGCAATAACGCGGTTCGGCGCGGGCGGCGACGCCCAAGCAGTCGCGCTACTAACGGCGTTCGTGTGGCAGGACGCGCTTCGCGTTGCCGCCGGTTTGCCCGATTTCGCCGACCTATGGCTGATTTTGCGCCATGCCGGGGAGATGCCCGCGCCGCCGAAAAAGCGTGGCAAGGCAAACACGGTAAAGGAGGGCGCGGCGGCGCGCTACGCGGCGTCCTCGCCCGAACCCACCGAAGCCGACGTTTTGCGCTACCTCGAAGCGTTCGCCGCGTCGCAGGGCTTGACGTACCCGCCGCTCGCGCTTCGCAACTACTATCTGTGCCACAAGACCAAGCCGTTCGTGATTCTCGCCGGGCTATCCGGCACGGGCAAAACGCGCCTGACCGAACTGTTCGCCGACGCCGTATCTGGCGCGGTTCGCTCGCGCTACCGTCTCCTGCCCGTGCGTCCCGACTGGGCGGATCCATCGCCGCTCCTCGGCTACCACAACGCGCTGACCAGTCAGTACATAGGTACGCCGTTCTTGGAACTGCTCCGCGACGCCGCCCGCGCCGAAAACCGTGACCGCGCCTACTTCGTTGCCCTCGACGAAATGAATCTCGCCCGCGCCGAGCATTACCTTGCCGATGTGCTTTCGGCGATGGAAACGCGCACCGGCGAAATAACGCTTTCGGGGACGTTCGACACGGTGCGACTGAGCGATAACGTGTTTCTGTCCGGCACGGTCAATATCGAGGAAGGCACGCATCCGTTCGGCGCGAAGGTGTTAGACCGCGCCAATGTGATTGAGTTCGGGGCGGTGCGCTTCGCGCCGGGTTCGGCGAGCGCGCCGCAAGTGTTGCCGGAAATCGCCCCCGGCGACCGCGAACGGCTGTTTCTCGGCAATCGCCTGACCGGCGTCGCCGATGCCGAAGCAAGGCTTTCCGCCGCGTCGCCTACGTTTCTCGCCCGGTTCTACGAAACTCTAACCGCGCTGTCCGATCTGCTGGAGCCTCGCGGGTTCGCATTCGGCTACCGGGTGCGCGATGAGTCGCTTCGCTACGTCGCTCATGCTTTCGCGCCGGACGGTTCGCCGCTTCTCGTGGACGGTGGGATGGGCTTGGAAAACCTGTCCGCCGCGCTGGATTTGCAACTGGTGCAGAAGGTTTTGCCGCGCCTGTCGGGAACGCAGGAGCGGTTCGGCGGTTTCCTGCAAACACTCGCGGACTGGGCAACAACGCAGGATTTTAAGCGCACGGCGGATAAACTGCGCCGCATGAACCGCCACGCCGATGACGACGGCATGGTTTCGTTTTGGGAGTAGGTTCGCCTTGACGCCGCCCGGTTTGCGCCGTATACTAACGTTCGCGCCGGACTTCTGACCGGTTGCATCCGGCGTACCGTCTGCGCCGAACTTCGTGCCGAAGTGATGAAACGGTAGACATGCGCGCCTCAAAAGCGTGTGGAGCAATCCATGCGGGTTCGATTCCCGCCTTCGGCATTCCTTTCCCCGTCCCTTCGCGGTATAATACCGCCATGAAACCGTTACCCGGCTGGCTTTCCGGCTCGCTTATCGTGCTTGTCGCCATCGGCGCGGTGTGGTTCCTCGCCGCTTCTACCACGCCGAGCGAAGAGCGCGGAGTCGGCAAGCCCGCCCCGCCATTAGCCGGAACCGCCACTACCGGCAAACCGTTCGCGCTTTCCGATTATCGCGGCAAAGTCGTGCTAATCAACTTTTGGGGCGAGTGGTGTCCGCCGTGCGTACAGGAGATTCCCGATCTCGTTTCACTTCAGAAGAAGTACGAAAGGCGCGGATTTACCATTATCGGACTTGCCGAAAATAAAGACCCGAATCTAACCGAAGCACAGTACCGCGCTTTCCTGACCGGTTATCTCGCCAAGAACGGTATGACGTACCCGAACGTGCCGGCTCCCGAAGGCGCGAAACAAGCCTACGGTTTGGAAGTGTTTCCGACATCATACCTGCTTGACAAGCGGGGCAACATCGTTTACGCTACGGTCGGCGCGATTGACCCGGCGGACATCGCCTCGCGCATCGAAAAACAGTTATCAAAAGGCGATTGACCCCATGACCACGCGCAAAGCGGTAATCACGGCGGCGGGGCGCGGAACCCGAATGTTCCCGGCAACCCGCGCCATTCAAAAAGAGTTGCTTCCCCTTGTGGATCGGGACGGACTGTGCAAGCCGACGATTCAGATTATCGTCGAGGAGTGCCTTCGCGCCGGAATCGAGGAGGTTTGTATCGTGGTTGAACGGGGGGGTGGGCTTCCCTTCCGTGAGCATTTCCGCGCTTTCACCGACGACGAACGCCGCGTATTTGCCAAGAAGCCCGACCTGTTGGCGGCGGGCGAACGCCTTGCCGAAATCAGCGAACGCATTTCCTATGTCGAGCAACCGTCGCCCGAAGGCTTCGGTCATGCCGTCTATCAGGCGAAAGACTGGGTCGGCGGCGAACCGTTCGTTTTGCTTCTCGGCGATCACGTTTACACCACCGAAAACGGTAAACCGTCGCCGGTCGCGCAGTTAATCGCGGTCGCGGATGCCACCGGGGGCAGTGTGACCGGGGTGCGCCTTGACCCCGAAGCCGATATTAGCGTGACCGGCGTACTGCAGTGCGCGGCGCAGAACCCCGCATTGGCGGCGGACGCGCCGGG
>JACMIU010000452.1 GCA_014380985.1 Armatimonadota bacterium
CCGGGTTCGCGCTTCAAACCGTTGCGGATAATCTGCTCCTCGGTCGGGCAGTCCATCGCGGCGATGTAGTATTTGGCTTCGGTCATGGTATGCGCTTATTGTACAGCAGGGAAAGCGAGTGGGTTCCCGAACTGCCGTTTTTATTGCAACTGTTTTTCATTTATTCAGGATGGTTACTCGACCAATCTGAGCCATTGAAAGCCCCGCAAAAACGCGAACGTCACCGCGACGTAGGCGTAGCCGAGAACGATCACGGCGACGGTTCCGATAGCAAGCACGCCCAGTCCCGCTATTACACCATACCCGGTAGGAATCAGCAGGAGCGTAATTACCGTCCAAAACTTCCAGAAATAGGGAAGCATTTCGAGCGGCAACTTTTTGCATTGCACCTCAAACTCTTCGCCGGAAAGGTCTGCCATTTCTTGCCGCTTCGCCCAATACATCCAGACGTAAGGGATTCCGCCGACAAGAAGCGAGTAGAACAAAAACATCGTTACATAGTCGGTGCTACCCGTCACACTATTGGCAGAACCGATTGCAAACGCTGTAAACAACGGCACGGCGGCGAGAATCGGCACAAGGATCGGAGCAAGTAGCGCACGGCGCATATAGGTTTCGGCAGTCATAATATCCTCCCGAACGGTTTATGAACACGTTCAACAATAGTATGACGCCGCCGTGCGGGATTGTCAAGCATTTGTGAACGTGTTCATAATCATGCTTTCGCCGAACGGTTATTCGTCGTCCGGCGAATGTTCCCCTGCCTCGCGGCGCGGAACCTCAATGCGCAGGAAGTCATACGCCACCTCAGTGTCCGCGAACACGGTGCGGGCTTCTGACAGGAGCGTGTCCAGTCCCACCCCGCCGTCCGCGTCGTAGCGCGGCGATACGTGCGTCAGGACGAGTTGGCGTACCCCGGCTTCCTTAGCCACGTTCGCCGCGTCTGATGCGGTCGAGTGGTGGGCGCGACCCGCGAGGTCACGCTCCGACTCGGCGAACGTGGATTCGTGAACAAGAAGGTCGGCGTCCCGCGCCAGCGTCACCATTTCCGCGCAGTACGCCGTGTCGCCCGAATAGACGATGCGCCGACCGGGGCGATCCGCGCCCACAAGGCTTCGTCCGTCAATCACGCGCCCATCGCCCAGCGTCACGGTTTCGCCCCGCTTGAGCCGACCGTACACCGGTCCCGAAGGAATGTTTAACGCTTTAGCGGCGTCAACGTCGAAGCGTCCGGCTTGCGGCTTTTCCTGCACCGCGTAGGCGTAAGCGTCGCACCGGTGGCGCACCGACGCGCATTCCACAACAATCTGCGCGTCCTCGAACACGACACCGGGGCGAACCGTGTGGTACGTGACCGGATAGCCGAAGTACGTCCCCGTGGACTGCAGTATCCCGCGCACGTAGGGTTCGAGCGCGGCAGGTCCGTACAAGGCGACCGGCGACGTGCCGCCTTGCGCGAGGGCGCGGGACGCCAAAAGCCCGACCAACCCGAATACATGATCGCCATGCAAATGCGTGATGAACACCCGCGACAGTTGCGATAAGCGCACCGAGGGCGCACGCAAGCACTGTTGCTGAGTCCCTTCGCCGCAGTCTAATAGATACAGTTCGCCGCGTTCGGGGAGCGTTAAAGCGATCGCGGCGACGTTGCGCGAGCGGGTCGGCGCACCGCCCCCGGTTCCTAAAAACGTTAATTGCATACGAAACCCATTATGCGGCGTTTCAGGGCATTCTGCCGCAACAAAAACAGCCAAAAGAAAAATGCGACAAAAGAAGAAGGAATGCGAACCGTTCGCGGCGAATGTTCGCCCTTGTGCCAAACGAGATGCCGGACGCACGAAACGCGGAACGTTCGCCCATCGAGAATCGTCCCATAAAGAAGGAAAAGCAGTGGCACACGGTGAACTTGGCGGTGCGGCAAAAAATAGCCTTAGCAAAGATTGTATCCCAAACGATAGGGAACTTGCAAGGGCTTTTTTGCGTTATTACAAGAAGAATTATTGCACCGCGATGGGTATATTTATGCGGAAGCAACTATTTTATTTTGATTTGAATCTGACGCATTACAAGAAGAAATATTATGTTGGTAGAAACTTTGGATAAAGAAATTACAGACGTCAACACATTGGAAGGACTCAACGAACTTCGGCACGAAATCGCGCCGAAGCCCGTTTCGATGTTCGCCGTGGCGTCCAACCCGAAACCGCCGACGCCCTTGTCGGAAGACGACGAATCGGCGTTCGTGGAAAAAGACGAGTTTTCGTCCTACTTTTCGGATCGCGCCGGGTCATCGTCCAACGCCTTGCTTTCGATGGAACAAGAGCGTAAACTCGCCCGCGTCGTGGAGCGCGGCAACGCCGCCGATGGCGGCGACACTAAGGACAAGTGGGCGCGTGAGGTTTTGGTCAACGCGAACTTGCGGCTCGTGACCTCGATTGCGAAAAAGTATCAGAATCGCGGGATTGCGATGGAAGACTTGATTCAAGAGGGGACACTCGGACTGATTCATGCGGTGGACAAGTTCGACTACCGGCGCGGTTTCCGCTTCTCGACGTATGCGACGCACTGGATTCGTCAAGCGTTGGGTCGGGCGGTTGAGAATCAGGGGCGCACGATTCGTTTGCCGTCACACGCGATTGAGTCTCTCGGCAAGATCAAGCGTACCCGCGAGATGCTGGCGACGAAACTGAATCGCACCCCGACGCCTGCGGAAATCGCAAACGAAGTGGGTTTGCCGGTGGACAAAGTGGAAACGCTTTTAGAAGCCGAAACGCCCGAACCGATGAGCCTCGACGCGCCTGCCGGTGACTCGACCACGCGCCTCGGCGACCTGCTTCCGGCAGAGGACGCGACGCTACCATCCGCCCGCGTGTTCCGCCGTGCTTTGCGCGAGGAGATCGGACGTGCCTTAAAGCAACTCACGCCCCGCGAACGCGAGGTTTTGGAACTGCGCTACGGCTTGACCGAGGACGCCGAAGCCCCGATGACGCTGGAGCAGGTCGGCAAGGAACTGCATCTAAGCCGCGAACGCGCCCGGCAAATCGAAGCCGGGGCATTGCAGAAACTGCGCCGCTCCGAAATCGGCGGACGGTTGCGCGAAACGGTTGTGGCTTAGAGCGTTTATATGATACATCTTCCCCGAATCACCTGGCGGCGATTCGGGGAAGTTTCGTTTTGAAAGTCACCGCGCCTTAATTCGCTCACGTTCTAATAATTCTTTCGCTTGTTCCTGTTGGTTTTTCGCTCTGAATACCAAATCTTGTGCGTCATCAGTAAGAAACATTTGCACAAGGTTTCCGGGTTGAAGTTGGGAATTGTCGTTTCCTAAATCTTTACGTATTTGAAACAAAACTTTTTCGAGGTTCAACAGATTCTGTTCACCTGAGACTTTGCCAGAGCTACTTCGCCATTCCGAATAGACTTCAATTAAATCTTGTGAGCCATAAACTATCAAGTTAGCAGAGAAGTCTGTAAAGAATTTTACAAACTCCTTCTGTTTGACTAATTCA
>JACMIU010000453.1 GCA_014380985.1 Armatimonadota bacterium
CGCATCGCTCCCCATGACGCTCCTCCTTGCCTGCCTCGCCACCACCCCGGCGTTCGCGCAAGAGCCGCCCGTGCCGGTTCCCCCGGTTCCCGAAACCGCACCGGCTGCTGAGCCCGCGCAGGAACCGGTAAACCCCCGGTTCGCCAATCCCGGCGATGCGATTCCGAAAGGGCGTATCCGCGTTTTCGTGCGCGACGCCGTTACCCGTGAGTATCTGAACGGTGCGGCGGTCTTCCTCGACGACCCGACAAAAACCGACCTGCGCTCGATTCCGTATTATGTTGGCGATTCAAGCCGCTTGGATGAAAACCGTAACCCGCTCGGCGGCGTCGGCTTCGTGGTTTCCGACCCTATTCCGGCGCACGAATGGTATGTGGTCGCGCTTCAGGAAGGCTACGAAACCGGACGCGCCTCGGTTACGGTACTCGCGGACGGCACGGTGGATGTGACGATTTACCTGAGAATCCGCGAGCGTGTCGAACCGTTCATTCTGCTCTCCACCCGCGACACGTCGAACAGCACCACGCGCACCCTGCCGTTTGTTCGCACGATTCCGGTGGAAACCAACCGCCAAAGCGTCAACAACGTCATCGCGTCAGCACCGGGTTTTGTGCAAAACTCGCTCGGTCAGGTGCATCCTCGCGGGCAACGCTTCGGCGTCGCCACGTATTTGGACGGCTTTCTCCTTCCCTCGAACCCCACCGGATCGCTCTTTGGCAACCTACCGCAGGACGTGATTCAGGAATACATCATCCGTAACGGCGGGCTTTCGGCGCAGTACGGCGCGGACTTGGGCGTCGCGGTAGACCTTTCGACGCGCTCGGCGACCGCGCTTCCGTTCATTGATGCGATGGTAACGTCGGGCGGACTCGGGACCGACGAAGTGTATGTGACCATCGGGCAACGCTTCCCCCTACGCGGCGGTCTTGCAAGAGAAGCCGCACAGGCGCAGGAACGCGAAAATATAGCCCTGTACGGTGGCAACACGATTTTGGGCGCGTCGCGCCCGGCGGGGGGATTGTATCCGTACACGGGTCCGACGTTCGGGTATCTGCTCCATGTCAATCAGCGCAACACCAACGTTGTCACCGAATCTCCGCAGGAGAACATGGGCAACAACAATACCGGACACAACAACGGTATCTTTTTCAAAGCCGAACTCATTCCGAGCGAAAAGACGAAAATCATCGGCTTGATCAACTACAACGCCGGACAGGCGGGGATTGCGAACCGCGAACGCGCCGGAGGCGTCGGGTTCGCCGGGCGCACCGATGGATCAGGAACCGGGGCGCAACAATTAGCCACGTCGCTTTCCACGCCGTCGCAGTCCGAACTGGGGCAAAGCCAGTTTCAAAAAGAAAGCAACGCCCTCGGAATGTTACAGGTGAGTCAGGTGCTACGCCCCCGCGACAGCATCACCAACCCGGATTCGACGCTAACCCTGTCGTTCGGCGGTTCGGAAAACGACTACCGCGTTCAAAACCGCAACCGCAACTTCGACCCGCGAGACCTAACCGACCCATCCAGCCCGTTGTACCGCGAAAACTCGTCGCTTGAGTTCAACCCGACGACGCGCAAATACTACGATCAGTTCCAGTCGCAAATTGACCTTGTACTGGCACGCGGGGCGCACATCGTAAAGAGCGGTGTGGTGATCAACGATTACCGGTCGGAGGAGCGATACCGCTTCGAGCCGGGTAGCCAACTCGCGCTGAACGCCCTGTTTGCGAAGTCGGCATTGTTAGTCCCATTTAGCGTGGTGCCGGATCAAAGCGGTCGGCGCGACTTTAACGGCAACCAGTATGTGTCGTACCAGAGCGTTCAAGCGCAAACGCCCGGCGTGACGATTGACCGCACGGCGAACGCGCCTTCGGGACGGATTCGGCGCGAAGGCGAGTACGCTGGTTACTACGTGCAGGATACGTGGGCGTTCAACCCGACCTTTACGATTAACTCCGGGCTTCGCCTCGATACGTTCGCGCAGTCGGCAATCGGTGGCTCGAACCGGAACGGCGCGGGGATTCAGGGTAACCAGAAAACCGATGTTTCCGAACTATCACCGCGCCTCAACTTCGCTTACGAACTGCCGTATAAAGGAGTGCTCGGATTCCTTGGCGGACGCGGGACGCGCCGCGCCGTGCTTCGCGCCGGGTATAACGGCTTGTTCCAACGCCCGCCGCTCGGTCAGGGAACATATTTCGGCGTCGCGCCGATTCGCCCGCAAACCGCCGACTCGTATGAGGTAGGGTTAGAGAAGCAACTCGGCAGTCGGCAAACGCTGAAGGCGACGCTGTATTCCACGCAGTTTCAAAACTACTTGGATGTCGAGGGGCTATTTCCGGGAACGCAGTTTTCTACCGGCGCACTCGCCCTTGTCAACTACCCCCGCGCACAATCCGAGGGTTTTGAGGTAACGTACAACTATAATCCGACGTATCGTTTTAGTGACCCGCTGACGTTTTTCGCCACCTACACCAACAGCAACACGAAAATCTTGGCGCGGGGCAGGTCGTTCGATTCGCTCGGACGACTGGTGACAAAAGAGCGACCAGATATTGACCAGTTGCACACGCTCAATTTCGGGTTTACGTATCGGTTGCCCGGTAACTCGGCAATCGGAATGAGTTCGTATCTCGGAAGCGGTTTGTTCGGTTCGCTTAGACCGGGAAGCGACGACCGCGACAGCATCGCGGAGGTCAACCTGCGCCTTTCGACCAGCCCGCGCTTGTTCCAAAAAAGTTTCGGACTTGATGTCACGGTGGAAAACCTGTTTGACCAGCAAAACCGGTACAATTTCTATACCGGCTATGAAGCGATTCGGATACAAACCGGACGGCGTATATTGACATCGGTTTACGCACGTTTCTGATGAAGCGTGTGGCAGGAAAATTGCTATCATTATAAATCACTGTGAAACCGTCGGGTAAACATTTGTATATTTATCCAACGGAAACAAAAAACTGCGGCATCGAGCGTCAACAACGCTTTCTGCCACGGTGAAGGGGCGGAAGTAACACCCCTTTTCGTCGCGCCCCGGAGGTAAGCGTACCTATACTCAAACGCTCCCCCGGTGCATACCGACTACCGAAGCGGCGAATGGCGAATCGTGCCATTTGTCTTTCGGAGAAGACTGGAGAACCATGAATCTTCAAGCCACTGTAAACAGCGCGGCGAATCGTGCCGCAACCAAAGGTATCTTTCGCTCCTGCCTGACCGGAATCGCTACCGTGACCGTGCTTGCCGCCCTGCACGGCGTCGCGTTCGCGCAAGAAGCCGCACCCGCCGCTACCGAAGCGAACCTCGGCCCCATTGAGTTCTTCAACGCCGGTGGGTTCGTGATGTGGCCCTTGCTCATTATCTCGCTGACCGCTATCGCGGTTATCGTGGAGCGGTTCCTCGCCTACGGCACACTCGCCAATACCGCGTCGGGACTCGTTCCGAGCGTGATCCAAAAGATTCGCGGCGGTGACTTTCAAGGTGCACTCGGTCTTGCCGGACAGCAACAAGGGCCCGTCGCCGATGTGGTGACAACGCTGGTGCAAAACCGTACCGACCCGAAGGATTTGCTCGAAGCCCGCGCCGAAGAAATCGTGATGGCATACGAACTGAAACTCGAAAAGTTCATGTGGCTCCTTGACTCGGCGACCACTCTGTCGCCGCTTCTGGGACTGCTGGGAACCATCATCGGGATGGTGCGCGTATTCCAGAAGTTCGGCTCGGCGGGACAATCGGAAGCAGATAAAGCACAGGTTCTCGGCGGTGTCGGTGAATCGCTGTACGCTACCGCGACCGGTATTTTCGTCGCGCTTATCTGTTTCGGGTTCTACAACTACTTTGTCGCACGGCGACGTAGCGCGGTTGGCGAAACGGAACAAGCGGCGACCCGCGTGATTACCGCCATCGAAGAAACCAATCGCAAAACCGTGCCGGTTCGCTAAGAACCGTTCGCGGATTTTCACAAACGCTCCCCGCGCCCGCGACCGAACCCGGTACGTGGCGCGGGGATACCGCGTTCCGACAAGCCGGAAGCGCGGGCGACGAAGCAAAGACAAACCGTACCCTATGCGAAAACGACATTCCCATATCAAAGAAACGAAAATCGAGATTATCCCGATGATTGACACGATGTTTTTCTTGCTCGTGTTTTTCTTGCTTTCGTCTCTTAGCCTGATTAGTGTGAGCGGTCAAAAGGTCAAACTACCCAAAGCGCAAACCGCCGTCACGCCCAAGAAACGCGCCGACCTGACCGTGACGGTGAAGCCGGACGGGCAAACCGTGATTGACAACACCACCTTCGCACCGGCTGATGTCGGCGATGCCCTTGTGCGTTCGGCACAGCGCACCGGCTTGCTCCCGAACACGCCCAACGTGGATACCGTTGCCGACAAAGCGGGGAATCTGGTGGTGGTGATCAACGCCGACGCCGATACCGACAACGCGGCAGTGGTGAAAGCGATTGACTCGGCACGAGCCAAAGGCTTTGTGCAGTTCGGAATCGCCGCCCGTGGCAAATCCGCGCTTCAACAAGAGCGACGCAACGGCATTCAGTAAGCGAAAAGGAAATACCATGAAACGACGCGCTCACGGCATCAAGCCCACCAAAATCGAAATTATCCCGATGATTGACACGATGTTTTTTCTGCTCGTGTTTTTCCTCCTTCGTTCGCTGGACATCATCAACTTAGAATCGCTCGGTATCAACCTGCCGAAAGAATCCGAAATCACGCGCCCCAAAATCGAGAAGGTGGAAAAACAAGTCACCGTGGCGATTAAAGCCAACTCGTTCGTGTATGTCAACAACCGATTGACCGAATACGAGGACGTCGGCAAGGCGATTATCCGCGAAGCGACCGCGCAAGAGCGGGCGCGGCTCAAACAGCCGACCGCCGTGCTGTCGGAAAAAGCCATCGAAAAAATGAGCGTGGTTATTCAAGCCGAAAACGGCGTGAAGCACGGCTTAGTAGTCACCTGCATTGACTCGGCGCGATCGCAAGGTGTTCAGCGGTTCGCTATCGCCGTGGATCAACGCCTCGTCAACGACAAGGAAAATGCTCCCGCCCCGCCCCCCGGGCCGTGAAAGCGCAGGCGCAAAAAGTTTTGCGGGAAAAATGAAGGCGGACGCAACCGAACCGGTCAAACTCGGTGGCGGCGGGGGATACGGAGACACCGAATAACACGCCCCGCCGGGACGCCATGAACTTTTTGGCGTAACCCCATTACGAAAGTTATTAATTATGGCAGAAACCTACCAAACTACGCCGCTCAGCGCGGATAATGTCGCCGCGGATGTGGATCGCAAGCAAAACCAACGGCTTGCCATTGCCTCCTTTGCGTCGGTGGCAACCAACGTTCTCTTTTTGATGGGCGCGGCGAACGGCATGAACGAAAAGCCGTTATCGCTCGAACAAGCCCCCCCGGTTTACGTCACCTTTACTGCGGTCGCAACCCCTGCCCCGCTTGCGCCGACTCCGCCCCCCGTAGCGACACCCGCGCCGAAGGTTGTAGCGAAAGCCGATCCCCTGCCGACGCCCGCGCCGCGCAAGCCGGAAGTGGCGAACACGCCGCCCCCGCGCCGCCCCCGCGTTCAAGTGGCGAAGGTTCGCCCCCGTGTTCGACCGCAACCGCGTGAGATAACGCCGCCGCGTGAGAAAACGCCCCGCGAGATCGAACCGACGCCGCCCCCGGTGCGACCGGTGGAAGAAACGATTGCCGAAACCCGGCAACAAAATCAGGAAGCGAACCGAACCCGTGGCGCGGAAACGCAGGTCGCGGCAAGCGGCGCGAACACCAACGCCAATTCCCGGCGCAACGCCTCCAATGCTTCCGATAGCCCGTCGAACGCGGGTGCATCGTCGGCGGCGGGCGGATCGCGTTCCCGTGTATCGCAGGGCATCGCCGGAGCCTCGGCGACCAACCCCGGTGATTTCCGCTCGCCGAACGCGACGCGGAACAACTCCACGGGCGCACCGTCGCTTCGTACCGGAATCGCCGGTGGATCGGACGCGCCGGGAACCGCCGGTATCGTCGGTGAAACCCGTGCCACCGGCTCGATTATCGGGTCGGCGGGCAATATCGCCGGTCCGTCCCTCGCCAACTCGACCGGGCCCCGGCGCGGTTTGAACGGCGGTCTATCCGGTGCGCGAGACAAGATTTTAACCCAGTCGGAATCGGCGGGCGGCGCGGCGAACGGTGACTTCACCGTCGCCAAGGGAACCGGTCTGCGCCCCGGCGCGATTGTTGCCCGAACGGGCCCGGCGGCGGGCGGCGCGGCAGGAACCCTGTCGAACGCGACATTAGGCGCACGTATCAGCGGCGGCGGCAACGGCTCCGGTAGCGGCGGCGCAGAAAGCCTCGGTGTTTTCCGACGCTCCACCGGTCTCGGTGGCGGTAGCAACGGGCCCGTCGGGCTTCGTGTGGGAACCGGACCCGGCGCGGGACGCGGAACCGGCGCGGTGAGCGGCGTCGCTAACGGCGATCCGGGCGGCGTCAGCGGGCAAGGGCTTGCGGGCG
>JACMIU010000454.1 GCA_014380985.1 Armatimonadota bacterium
CAACGCCGCCCGGAAGCGCGTCCTTGTAATGCCCGAACAGCAGAACACGCACGGTTATCATGCCGTGTTTCCTTGCTCGATTTGCTGACGAATGCTGTCAATCGGCTCGTAACCGAGTAGCTCGCGTGCCGGGGCGAGCGAAAGCCGCTCTGAAAGGGGAAGCGAGGTCGCATGAACAATGCCGTAGCCGTCCGTGCCAATCGTCGGCGCGGTGACGGCTTTGGTGAAGATTTGCACCGCGTCGGCGGGCGACAGCCAGAGACGGTGTGCGCCGCCCTTGGTGCGAATCATTTCTGCTTCCTCCGGTATATCGGGCATCAAGAACCAGCCGATACGCACGGCGAGAAACTCAATGCCGTGTGTATCGTGATACCAACGTCCCATCGTTTCGCCGAACGCTTTGGTCGCGCCGTAGAGCGTTATCGGGCGCGGCAAATCGGTTTCGGTGATCGTGTGTTCGTGCGGGTGACGGTCGAACGCTTGAATCGTGGACGCGAACACGACGCGCTTCACGCCCGCTTTTACCGCGTTCTCGAAAAAGTAGTACAGCCCGACCACGTTGTTCGGAACTAACATTGAGACAAAATCGGCTTCGGTGGACTGCGCCGCAAGATGTAGTACAGTGTCAACGCCCTCCAATGCGGGCAGGATGCCTTCGCGTTCGGACAAATCGCCGACCACGAGACCGGGCAAATCACCGGGATCGTGCTTGTCGAACAGGCGCAGGTCAAAGGTTTCGCTTAGCGCGGGTGCGACGGATCGCCCGATGCGCCCGCTTGCGCCGGTGAGTAGAACGCGCTTTCGCGTCGTGGTGGATTCGGTGTCGCTCATCGCTTATGATGATACCCGAATCGGCTACGGAACCGTAACGCGCATGGTTTTTGTTTCGCCGGGACGAAGCGTTACCGTTGGCGCAACCAATGCCTTTGGCGATCTGTCTGGAAAGCGCACTTTGTAATCGCCGGACGCTAACCCCCTGATAACAAACTTGCCGTTGCTGTCCGTTGCGGAACGCCGTAAGTCGTAGAAACCGCTTGCGTTGTCGCCCTGCTCGGCGACAGCGACCCGTTGCTGAGCAACGGGTTTGCCGAACGCGTCCGAAAGGTAGCCGATCACGGTAGCGGCGCGTTCCACGGAAACGCGGTAGGTGATTCGGTCTCCGACCACCAAAACCGTAGGTGGCTCCGTCGAGTAGCGAATGTCATCTACTACCGGCTCAAAACGTTGCGCCAAACCGATGTTCGATAAAATTATCTCCCCGTTGGCGTTTGTGTGATAGTTCGCTCTTGTTAGCGAATCTGCGGGGCGCGAAGCCGTAGTTCGCTTTGCAGGATACGTCAGTATCACCGGCACATCGGGCATCGGCTGGTTCGCTTCGTCGCGGAACGTAAAAACCTGTGTGCCGCGCCGGGCGAACACATAGCCCGTCCAACCGGTGTTGGGATTTATCCGTTGCAGAGCGTATTCGCCCGTGACCGCTCCGGCGAGCGACGACACGGCGCGGTCATAACTTCTGCCGTACTCATCGGCGGTTATGGTGCGCTGTATTTTGCCCGAAGCACCCGCGAACGCAAGGCGGGCATGAGGAACTGGTTTGCCGTTCTCGTCAAACACAAAAGTCTGCCGCGAGCGGCTGGATTTGAGGGCAAACACCGGATACAAAATAGCCGCGGCGACTGCACACAAGGTCACTAAAAGCAGATATTCCGCTATGCGAGCACGTCGAACCAGAGTCGTATTCATTGTATTTCGTGCCTTTCTTTCGCGCCATAGCGCGAATCAAATGGAACCAAAACGTCTTCCGCTTCGTTGCAGAATGTGACCGGGGAAGGGTATACCGATAGCACGCGAATCGTTTTGCGCCTGTTATTGCTCTCTGAATCATACCGCTTTTCAGGCTTTTTTCAGGACTTTGTGAAACAATAACCATAAATGAATATGAATCGAAATATTTTAGTCGGAACCGCCGTGGTGCTAACGGCGGGGGCGGGGGCATGGATGGTTTCGCGCACCGCCGCCAAGCCGGAAGTCACGTATCGCACGATTACCGTGGAGCGCGGCGACCTGCAGAAAACCGTGTCCGCGACCGGGCAGGTGCAACCGCTAACCACCGTGGATATAAAATCGCGGGCAGGGGGCGAGGTGAAAAAACTCGCCGTTGAAGTCGGAACCATCGTTGCGCCGGGGCAGTTAATCGCCCGCATTGACCCGACCGACTCGCTGACCGCATTTAACCAAGCCGAGGCGGACGTTTCGGCGGGGAAGGCGCGAATCACGCAGGCACAGCAAACCGAGCAACTGCAACGCCTGACCGCCGTTACCGCTATCGCGCAAGCCGAGGCGGGCGTCGAGGCGGCACGATCGCGCTACGTGCAAGCGGTCGCCAATGCCAAAGTCCAGCCGAGTTTGACCGATGCCGCGATTAAGCAAGCGCGGGCAAGTCTTCTTTCGGCGCAGGAATCGCTCAAACAGGTGAAAACCGGGGGCGACCCGCAAGCCCGTGCCGAAGCGAAAACCTCTTTAGCCACCGCCGAGGCGAACCTTGCCAATGCCCAATTGCAAGTCAAGCGGCAGGAATCGCTGATTGCCAAAGGTTTCGTGTCGCAGTCTACGGTAGACGCCGCAAGAACCCAGCGCGATATTGCCGAAGCGCAAGCAAACGCGGCAAGGGTGCGGGCGAATACCACCGGCGGCGTACAACGCTCCGTGATTGCCGCCGCCGAAGCGCGGGTCGCCGATGCCCGTGCCGCGCTTCTTTCCACCGAGGCACAGCGCGTACAAATCGGCTTGCGAAACGGGGACGTGGACAATGCCCGCGCCGCCCTCTTGCAAGCCGAGGCGAACCGCGATACGGCTCTCGCCAACCGCGCCCAAGTCGGGATTCGCGCCGCAGACATTCAATCCGCGAAAGCGCAGATCGCCCGCTCCAACGCGCAACTGACGAACGCGCAGGTACAATTAAACTCGACCACGATTCGCTCGCCGAGAGGCGGCGTGATTCTGCAAAAGTATGTGGAAGAAGGTACGATTATCACGTCGGGGCAATCGTTCACCAGCGAGGGAACCAGCATCGTACAGATTGGCGACCTGTCGCGTATTTTCGTGGACGCCGGAGTGGACGAAGCCGACATTGCCGAACTGAACGTGGGGCAGAAGGTCAACGTCAAGTTAGACGCCTTTGAAGACGAGCCGTTCGCCGGACGGGTGCGCCGAATTGACCCTCGCGGACGCACCGACCAGAACGTCACCACCATTTTAACGCAGGTCGAGATAATCAAGCCGACCAAAGCAATGCGTCCCGGCTTGAATGCTGAGTGCGAGTTTATTGTTGCCGAGGCGAAAGATGTATTGACCGTTCCGACCCGCGCCGTGCGAAACAAAAAAGGCAAGAAAATCGTGCTGGTGCTAACGCCTGTTGCGGCGAAAAAAGGCGCGAAGCCCACGGAAGGCGGCGGCGAAACCGGCACGACAACCGAACGCGAAGTGGAAACCGGCTTGGAAGCGGGCGATCAGGTGGAAATCAAGAGCGGTCTTAAAGAGGGCGACAAGGTCGTCACGGCGACGATTGACCCGTCCGCGCAAAAGGGCGACGGCAAA
>JACMIU010000041.1 GCA_014380985.1 Armatimonadota bacterium
AATGACACAGTACGTTCTGCAGCCACACCACCCATTTTGACCTTAACGATTCGCTTCGATCGCGACTCACCAGAGCCGGTAGGACCTCTGTAGTCCTTACCCCCATCAACGCTCGCCTCAACGGAAATTGAGCTGTTTGGAAAGTTAGTTGAACTGCCTGTCCACCCATTAGGTCCTCCCCCTGCACTCGCTTCCTCCAGAACATAAGCATATTCAGGCGAAGGATCGGTGGTTGGATTATTGGTAATCCACTTAACTTTGTACTTGACCGTTCCTTTGCTTGTTGCCGTATCGGATACAAAAGCACCATTAACATTATAGCCGCACCGAGCGTAGGCTGTTAGTTGCAGGGGAGCGCGAAATTGCACCCAGTCTGCTGGCGCACCGTTCGGTCCGAAGTTGCCACCTGAGGTGGAGATTTGCCCCTTGTACTCGATACTTTCGATTTGAAAATATCCAGCGTGAGCTACCGAGGCGCAGAGAGTCGCCATACAAACAGCGGCGAGAGAAAACAACGAACGAGAAACAAACCTATCAATCATGTTGCAGATACCTTTCGTATAACGCAGTGTCAAGAATATTCGCGACACGCCTTCATAATGAAGGCGTATTATTATCATGTCAAGCATTGGCGACAATTATCTTTTACAGTAATGAATAATTATATCTATCTCTTGTAACACTCTTACATACTCACTGTATCGCCGAGGGAAGGAAAACGCCCCGCCCCTGTCGTACCTAACCGACATACATTCTGCCGTTATTCGCGGCGCAAAGGAGCAAAAACATCATGGCGGCAAAACGCCCTGTTCGTATCGGGTTGGTCGGGTATCAGTTTATGGGCAAGGCGCACAGCAACGCCTACCGGCAAGTCGCCAAGTTCTTCCCCGAAGTCGAGTTTGAGCCGGTGCTGACCGCGCTTTGCGGGCGAAACGAAGATAAGGTCAAGGCGGCGGCGGAGCGGTTCGGCTTCGATTCCTACGAAACCGACTACAACGCCCTTATCGCCCGCGACGATATTGACCTGATTGACATTGTAACGCCCGGCAACTCGCACGTGGACATCGCTATCAAAGCAGCGCAGGCGGGCAAAATGGTGATTTGCGAGAAGCCGCTTGCCAACTCGGTGGCGGCGGTACAACCGATGGTGGACGCGGTGAAGGCGAGCAACGTGCCGAACGCCGTGTGCTTCAACTACCGCTTTGTCCCGGCGGTGCGCCTTGCCCGCCAAATGATCGAGGACGGCGTACTCGGCAAAATCTACCACTGGCGAAGCGTCTACCTTCAAGACTGGATTATTGATCCCAATATGCCGCTCGTTTGGCGGTTGCAGGGTGATGTCGCCGGTTCCGGTTCGCACGGTGATCTAATCGCACACTCGATTGACTTGGCGCACTACTTGGTGGGCCCTATCACCGAAGTGTCGGGGATGCTGGACACTTTTATCAAGCAACGCCCACTTCTCGCTGAATCGGATGACCGGTTGGGCGGTCGCGCTTCCACCGAGATGGGCGAAGTCACCGTGGACGATTCCTCCATCTTTTTGGCGCGGTTCCAGAACGGCGCGGTCGGAACGTTCGAGGCGACGCGGATGGCGGCGGGGCGCAAGAACCACAACAAGTTCGAGATTAACGGCTCAAAAGGCTCAATTGTTTTCAACATGGAGCGCATGAACGAACTCGAGTACTACAACCACGACGACCCGGAAACCTTGCGCGGCTTTCGCACGGTGCAAACCACGGCGGGCGTTCACCCGTACACCGGCAACTACTGGCCCACCGGGCATATCATCGGCTACGAACACACGTTTATCAACCTGATGCGCGACGTTTTAGCCGATTTCGTCGCCGGTCGCCAAACGCACCCCGACTTTGTGGACGGCTTGAACTGCCAGCGCGTCTTAGAAGCGGTCAGCAACTCGTCGGACAACCGCGCTTGGCAGACGATTTAACGCGCACACGGAACGGTTATGCGGTAAAATAGCGTAACCACTATCGAGGAAACGACGCCCATGATTCGATGCCAAAAATGCGGTAGCACCCTGCCGCCCAACGCCCGGTTCTGCTCCATTTGCGGCGCGGAGTCGGCTCCGCCCGCCGCCCCGCCCACCCCGGCGCAGACGAATCCCACGGCGGCGTTTGGCGCGGCTCCTTCCACGGCTTCGTTTGGGGCGCAGGGCTACGCCGTGCCCGACCCCGAAGCCGAAAACCGCAAGCGCACGGCGATTGCTTTCGGCGGGGGCGCGGCATTGGTCGTGGTCGCCGGTCTGATTTTCGCGGCGGCATCCGGCGTTTTCAGCGCGAAGAAGCCCGAAGCGAGTGGCGCGGCGGTGCTGTCCGCGCCGCCCGCACAAACCGTACAAGCCCCCGTGCTGACCGCGCCCGCGCCGGAAGTTTCGACCGCCCCCGTGATTTCCGCGCCGCCTGCGCAAGGCAACCCGATGCCCGAAGACATTATCGCCTACTTGCGCTGGCTGAAGCAGTTCGAGGCGGGACGAATCGCGCTTGAATCGAAAAGCGAAGCGCAGATGATGCTCGTGATGCAGGAGTTAATCAAGGTCGGAATGAGCGGAACATCCGGCATGGGGCTTCTAGACGGCGACTCGGAAGAAGCGAGCAAGAATCCGGCTCCGGCGTCCATGATTGACACCAAAGCGGTGAACGCCGTTATCGCCGACTGGAACACGGCGACCGGAATCTTCCAAGCGAAGACCCCGCCGAACCCGTGCGCGACCCTCGCGTCCAACTACAACGGCGGCATGAGCGGTTCCGTAACCGCGATGACGCAGATTTTAGGCGCGGGCGTGAAGGCGATTGATTCTATCAATGGGGCGGGCGGTCAGAAAACCGGCGACGCCTCCGAAGTGCTAACCTTTCTGACCGACCAGAAAAACAACGCCAGCATCAGCAAGAATATCGAAGCGTCATTTGCGAGTGCCAATCAATCGCTCGACGCCCTACGTTCGCAGTACACCGATATTCCCGCCGATATTGACAAAGCGCAGTTTTCCATCAAAACCGGCAACGCGGGCGGTATCAATATCCCGATTCCCGGCATGGGAATGTAGCGGCTATCGTTTCGCGAGGCTTCGCTCGTAAAGGAGGCGAAGCCCGGTGAGCGTCAGGTTGACATCCACGATTTCTACGCTTGCCGTGTGCGGCGCGATTAAGGGCGCGATTCCTCCCGTGGCGATGACGCGTACCTCCGCGCCGTGCGCCATCAGTTCGCCGACGAACCGTGCCGTCATGCCGTCGGTTTGTGCCGCATAGCCGTATAAAATGCCGGAGCGAAGCGCGTCCGCCGTGTTTGTTCCTATAGCGGTTGCCGGTTCGCGCAGTTCGACCTGCGACAAAAGCGCGGCGCGGCTAAACAAAGCATCGAGCGAAATCCCGATACCCGGCAGAATCGCCCCGCCCAGATACTCGCCCTTCGCCGTTACCGCGTCAAACGTGGTCGCCGTGCCATAGTCCACCACCACGCACGCCGCTTGCCGGTCGCTTGAATTGGCGCGGGAATACAGTTCGCGGGCGGCGTAAGCGTTGACGATTCGATCCGCGCCGACCGCGCCGGGCGGATTGTACAGGTTCTTCAAACCGGTATCCGTGTCGGCAGAGACGATAAACGGCGCAATGTCCAAATGTCGTGCTGCGAGTTCGCGCAGGGCGTCGCCCACGGGCGGCACGACGTATGCCATCGCCATGCCGGAAATGTCGCCGAGTCCGTATCCCTTCGTGAGCAACAGCGACGCGATTAGCGCGGCAAACTCGTCGCCGGTGTTGTCGCGCCGAGACTGAAGGCGGAAGTCACAGAGAAGGGTGTCTTTGTCGAACAAGCCAATCGTGGTGTTGGTGTTACCGATGTCAATGGCGAGTAGCATAATTTTTTCGGGGCGGGTATCGTTCGCGCCGCTGACAAAGTAACATAAACGCCGCCCCTTTGGCAAACGCGAAACCGGGGAAACCCTGGCTTCGCACTTCGCGCCGTCCATCAAACAATCGTCAGGTCGGTCGTTGCGTCGAACACATACGCCGCGCCGCCATCCAGCACCATATCCAGCGGGCCGTTTTCCTTTGCCGGGGTTTCCGCCTCGACTTCGGCGACCATGTTGATGCCTTCCGCGTTCAAAAACAGCGTTGTCACCGCGCCGAGGGGTTCGATAACGTCTACGTGCATCCGCACCACCGTTCCGTTTTCGATTTCTTCGGGCGTCGCCAGAAACTTGTCCTGCAAACTTTGCGGGCGCATTCCGAGCGTGACCTGCTTACCGACATATTCGCGCAGTTTTTCCGCCTTTGTGGGCGACATACGAAGCGAAAACGCCGACGTGTCCACGTATACATTTTCGCCCTTCGCGGATACCGTAGCGTTCTCGACAAAGTTCATCGGCGGCAGTCCGAGGAATCCGGCGACGAACTTGTTGACCGGGTAATGGTAGACGTTTAGCGGCGTGTCGCACTGCTGTAACACGCCGTCCTTCATGACCGCGATACGTTGCCCCATCGTCATCGCTTCGACCTGATCGTGCGTCACGTAAATCGTGGTGACACCGAGCCGCCGGTGCAGTTTAATCAGTTCGGCGCGGGTTTGTACGCGCAGTTTGGCGTCCAAGTTCGACAGCGGTTCGTCCATTAGGAAGACTTGTGCATCGCGCACAATCGCTCGACCGAGCGCAACCCGTTGCCGCTGTCCGCCCGATAACGCTTTCGGTTTGCGATCCAAAAACTGCGTGATACCGACCGTTTCGGCGGCGTTGCGAACCCGTTTATCAATATCGGCTTTGATACGGTTCGTTTCGCCCATATTAAGCAGTTGCTGCGGGAGCGACGGGAGCATCCGAAGGCGCAAACCGAACGCAATATTATCGTAAACGCTCATGTGCGGATACAGCGCGTAGTTTTGAAACACCATCGCAATATCGCGGTCACGGGGCGGCACTTCGTTGACTACGCGGTCGCCGATTAGCACCTCGCCGCCGGAGATTTCCTCCAAGCCCGCTACCATTCGCATGGTTGTGGTTTTGCCGCAACCCGACGGTCCGACCAGAACCATAAACTCGCCGTCCTTGATTTCAAGGTTCACGTTATCCACCGCGGTGACATCTTTTTTGCTCTGCGGGTCGCTAAACACTTTGCTGATATTCTTCAGCGTTACACTTGCCATATTCGCTTGCTTCTTTCAATTCGCCCACGTGGTGCGGAAGCACCATCGCGCCGGAAAAGTGCTTGCTTTTCCGAACCGACGCATGACAGCGGGCAGGGCAGGGCGGTTTACGCGCTACTCGTGCCATCGGCGGCGAGGGAGATGATGCATTATACGCGGCAACGGGGTGAGGGTGCAAACCGAAGAACCAGAACGAAAATGACTTTAGCGTCCGAGGGCGGCGCGGTTTTTGTCGAACTGTTCGCGCCACGCGGGGTCGAGCATATCGTTTATCCACAGAATATCGGCGTTTTCGCCGTTGTCGCTGTAATATGCCTTGCGAATCGCCACATGAATAAAACCGTATTTGCGGTACAAGCCCTGCGCGGCGTCGTTGGTTTCGCGTACTTCGAGCGTTGCCCGTGTCGCGCCCATTTCCCACGAAGCGATTAACAGTTCCGACAGGAGCAGGTCGCCGATGCGGTTGCCCCGGTGCGACAGGGCGACGCCCAAAATCGTGATGTGTACCTCGTCCATCACCGTCCAGATGCCGCCGAAACCGACCACCTTTTCGTTATGTACGGCGACGCGGTACGCCGCCGAAGCGTTCGACAGTTCGGTCAGGTACGACTGCGGACTCCACATTTCGATTTTGCTGAACGATTCGCGCTGGATTTTGGCGACGGTCTCGATGTCGCTTGCCCGCATACCGCGAATCTCAATGTCGGTGATAGCCACCCGTATCGGTTCGGAAAGCGCGTCCACGAAAGTCATTCGTGTGCCTCCGTTGCGATACTCGCGTCGCCTTCAATCCAGTACGTTCCGTCCGCCGCGTGTTCTTTTTTCCAAATCGGCACATCGGTTTTCAGCGTGTTAATCGCCCACTCGCACGCCGCGAACGCTTCGACGCGGTGGGGGGATGCGACGCAGATCACCACCGACGGCTCACCGACTGTGACGTAACCGGTGCGGTGAAGAATCGCGCAAGACAGGCTCCAGCGTTCGCGCACGCCGTCTACAATAACCTGAAGTTGCGTTTCGGCGAGCGGTTTGTAAGCGTCGTACTCCAAACCCGTGACGGCGCGACCGCGGGCATGATTTCGCGTTACGCCGACAAACAGCACATACGCGCCGTCGCCGTCGGTCAAAACCGCTTCTACAGCCGCTTGCGCGTTCAAAGGTTCGGAAGAGAGCAAAACCATACGTTGTTTTATCGTACCGCAAAACCGGGAGCGTTTCCCTAACCGCCGCGTCTAACCGCCGCGTCTAACCGCCGCTCATGGGGGGCAGAAACGCGATTTCGTCACCGTCGTGCAAAACGGTGTCGGCGTCTGCGAACGTTTCGCGCACGGCGACGCGGGTTTTCGTCAACAATCCGGCAAAACGGGAA
>JACMIU010000455.1 GCA_014380985.1 Armatimonadota bacterium
CTGGTAGGCATTCACCGGGTTGGACGGACAGCGCCAAATGTCCCGGCTCTTCATATAGGTTTGCAGGTGGTTTCGGTAGGATACGCCGTTCCAGTCGGTCGGGTACGTTTCATCGAAATCTTGAATATATTGCGTGATGGCGAGACCGATTTGCTTCTGGTTGGAAAGGCACGCGGTTTGCCGCGCTTTGTCACGGGCTTGCGCGAACACCGGGAAAAGTATCGCGGCGAGAATCGCAATGATAGCGATAACGACGAGTAGTTCAATCAGGGTAAAAGCGTTCCGTTTTCCCGTGGTAAACGCCCGGTTCATTCGTTGGTTCATGTTTAGGTTTCCTTTAATTGTCCCCTGCCGCTGTGGGCGGGGCGACCGAATCGCGCACGATTAGTTCAGCAGGTAGCAATTCCCGTGCCATCCTGCCGTCGCGTTCAGCGGTGTCATCGTTCATCAGGTGTAATAATCGTTCGGCGGCACGGCGTCCCATGTCGCGCAAGGGTTGCCGCATCACCGTAAGGCGCGGGTGAATCAGGTTCGCCGCCGTGGTGTCGTCGTAGCCGAGGACGCTGACGTCTTCGGGGATGCGCTTCCCCGCGATTCGCGCCGCGTTGTACGCTTCAAGGGCGAGATAATGCCCCGCCGCGAAAATCGCCGTCACCGGTTCGGTCGGATGGTTCAGCAAGCCGACTAATTGGTCGGTTGCCGCGCCCGCCTTCCACGCCAGTTCCGCGTGAACTTCGTACTCGCTTCGCGGCGCGATTCCGCTGACAGCCAGCGCACGGCGATACCCGGCGATGCGGTCTTGCATATTCGCGGTTTCCGCCTCCGCCAGCAATAAGGCGATACGCCGGTGTCCCTGTTCCACCAAATAACGCACGGCGGTAAACGCGCCACCGGTATTGTCGGAATCAATCGCGGGCGCGTGTAGGTTCAGCCACGACGCCCCGATAACCACGAGCGGGTACTCGCCGCTTGTCCACATTTCCTCAATGAGCGGAATCGCTTCGGCGCGGGGCGCGAAAATCAGGCGACCGTCGGCATAAGTGCGGTCGGCATCGGCGCGGTAATCTGTGATCGCGGCGGGCGAAAACACGGTTTCCACGGTTTCGCCACACTCCTCGAAGAACCCCATCACGCCCCGGTAAATCTCGCCGTAATATGAACTGCCTAAAACATCACGTGCGCCCTCGACGAAAGACAGAGCGACTTTGCGCGGCGCGTCCGTCACTTCCTCGGATTTCGGTTGCGGCGCGGGAATCATCGGCTCCGCGACAAACGTACCACGCCCGACTTCGCGCACCAGCAAGCCTTCGGCGGCAAGCGACAGCACGGCTTTATTCACGGTCATCTTGGAAACGCCCAATTCCCCGGCGAGTTGCAATTCGGCGGGAATCTTGTCGCCCGGCGCAAATGCTCCCGATGTGACCATCACCCGCAGAATATCGCGCACCTGCGTATGGCGCGGCGTTTCGGCGTTTTTATCCACACGGAGCGTCCCGTGGAAGGGTTCGATGACAGACATTCGGTTTCTCGTTATTAGTATATACCAATTTTTCGGTAGCGTCAAGGGTAACTATTCCACGTAGTTTTTGGAAAGCCCCATCTCCTCCGGCGCGTGAAGGCGTAGCATTTTCGTGTCCACGTCGGGCGGGACGCGGCTTGCGGTCGCCTTCGATACCACGAACATCGTCAGCAGGGAAAGCGGCACGCCCCAGATTGCCGGTTGTTCCAGCAGGGCTTTCGTCAGCGGGGGCAGGTCAAGCGGGAGCCATTTCTTTTCGACGCCCATAAACACGATAATGGCGAGCAGCGACAGCGTTCCGCCTAAGAGCATCCCCGCCGCCGCGCCGTGTTTGGTTAAGCCCCGCCACCACGCGCCGAGAAGCAGAAGCGGGAAATACGAAGCGGCGGCGATAGCGAACGCCCAGCCCACGAGCAGTGTAATATCGAACGATTCGACCAAAAGCCCCAAGCCCATCGAGATAATGCCGAACACCACGGCGGCGAGTTTGAACGCGGTCAGTCGTTCGGCAGTAGACGCGGTTGGCTTGATCATCTTGCCGTAAATGTCGTGCGCGAGTGCGCCGCTCATCGAAACGAGTAAGCCGCTAAACGTACTCATGAACGCCGCGAACGCCCCCGCCGACGTGATTCCCGCAAGGATTTCGCCGAGCAGCTTGTTTTCCAAGATGCGCGGCAGGGCGATTACCACGGCGTCGGTTTTGTTGTTGGCGTAGAGCGCGGGTAGCAGTTGCCGCCCCGCCGCTCCCCACATCGGCGTGAAGACGTAGAAAACGCCGAGAAGCACCATCACCCAAAAGGTCGTGCGCTTCGCCGAACGCCCGTCGGGGTTGGTGTAGAAGCGCACGAGAATATGCGGCAGTCCCGC
>JACMIU010000042.1 GCA_014380985.1 Armatimonadota bacterium
GGATTTCGCCGAACTGCGCTCGCTGTCGGCGGCGACCGGCGAACCTTTGGACACGGTGTTGCAAGCGTTCAAAAGCGCGGGCGTTCACTCCGTAACCCTACAGGAAGAAACCGTAGGCGGGCTGAACGAGGAAAAGCGTATTTCTTTCGCGCCGCTGGGAACGATGCAAACGCGGCTGCTTGCGGCATCGTCCGGCGACAATACTCTATTCGCCGCACCGAGCGAGTTGCCACGGGTGTTATCGCACGTCGAACGCAAAACGCGCTTTGGGGCAACGGCATCGGGCGAAACGGCGATTATCGTGAACGCGCCGTGGCAATACCTGCGCGGCGTCGGTATCGGATTAGACCCGCAGGATGTGGCGCAGGTGCGGGGGGCGGGTTTGGGAATCGTCGGGCGCGTCGGCAACTTTAACGGCGTGTCGGGTGATTCGCTGGCATGGACGCTCGGCGAACTGAAACGAATCGGCGTATCCATGGTTATCTTCTCCGGCGACGAGGTGCTGGGCTACAAGGGCTATATTGCGCCGAAAACAGGCGACAACGCTCCTGCCGGTTCCACCGTGGAAACCCTGCGCTCGCTGAAAATGCTCTACGGTTCGGTCGAGTTCGGCAAGCAAAAGGGGGACGTTGAACTAACGAAAGCCGCGCCCGATAGAGTCGTGCGCGTTCACACGATCACCGGGGGCGAAATGCTCACGGCGACCGTGCCGGACGCCGTGCAACGCTTTTCGCTCGCCGCCCGCGAACGCAACATGAGGCTTTTGTTTGTGCGCTTGTTTTTGGACGAACCCGATCCGCTCGTCTTCAACACACAGTACATCGGCAAAATCGTCAAGGCTTTGGAGCGGGGCAACTTAACTGCTGGCGCGGCGCACGGCTACGACGCGCTCGGCGTCGGCTTTTTGCCGCGCCTTCTTATCGGGCTTGGCATCGGCGCGGCGTTCGTGCTACTCGCCGACGCCGTGACGCGCTTTTTAGGCGGCGGGTTGCCACCGGTTTGGGGCGCGTTGTGCTTCCTGACGGCGATTGCGCTTATTGCGCTTGCCGCGTCGCCTTCGCCGTTCGGCGTGAAACTCGCCGCACTCGCCGCCGCGCTCATCTTCCCGTCGCTTGGACTGCTTTACCACGACCTTCTGCATAACGAAATCTGGCACAAAGCCGGGGGACGGTTCGCGTTCGCCTGCGCCGTGACCGCTTTCGGTATTGTCTGCGTAGTTGGACTGTTAGCGGGACAGGCGTTCCTTGTGAAAGCCGATGCGTTTGTCGGTATCAAGGCGACACTCGCCGTGCCGGTGCTACTCGTCGCCCTCGTCTACGCGCTCGACCTGCGGGCGCGGGACGATCGCACGTTCCGCGAGGCGTGGCGTAGCACCGCGAATCGCTTAATCGCCCTGTCGCGGCAACCGGTGCTGTTCTGGCAAATCGTCGCCGGAGCATTCGCGCTGGCATTGGTGTTTGTGATTTTGTCGCGTAGCGGCAACGAAGGCGTTGGCGTGTCGGGCGTCGAACTCAAGGTTCGCGCCCTGTTAGACCGTTTTTTGTACGCCCGCCCGCGCTTCAAAGACCTGTTCGGACACGCCGCGATGGTGTTTGCCCTTCTCCTTTACGGGCGCACCGGGCGGCGCGACTGGGCTTTGCCGCTCTTTATTCTCGGCGTGTTCGGGCAGGTGTCACTGCTGAACACGTTTTGCCATCTGCACACGCCGCTTGCCGTGAGCCTGTGGCGGGCGGCTCTCGGAATCGCGCTCGGCGGCGCGTTCGGCACCATCGCGTTCGCGCTGGTCAACCGCTTTGTGCTTCGCCGTCTCAGCGTCGGAGCCATCGAAGGACACCGGTCTCGGTGAAAATCGCCGCGCTCGGCTACTACGGCTTCGGCAACTTAGGCGACGAGGCGGTTTTAGCCGGAATCCGCGCCGCTTTAGCGACCGAACCCCTCTTTGACGCCGCGCAATTTCTGGTGCTATCGAACGCTCCCGGCGAAACCACGCGGCTTCACCCCGGCACGGTCGCCGCGAACCGCTGGAAATGGCGCGAAGCCTCCGCCGCCCTGACCGGAACCGACCTGTTTATCCTCGGCGGTGGTTCGCTCTTGCAGGATGCGACCTCGGTCAAGTCGGTGGTCTGGTACGCGCTAATGGCGCGAATCGCACGAGCAAAAGCGCGGCGCGTTCTTTGGTGGGGGCAGGGATTGGGTCCGCTACGGTCGAAGGTGTCGCGCTTTCTCGTGCGGCATATCGCCGCGCAAGCCAACGCGGTCACGGTGCGCGATAAAAAATCGTCTTTGCTTTTGAAGGAAATCGGCGCGTCCGGGTCTAACGAGATTGTAGCCGATCCTGCGTTCGCGCTGTCGCCCGACACAGTAGCCGTTCCGACCACTGATACCACGATAATCGCCTTACGCTCATGGCGCGAAAACGCGGGCGTACATCGCCTGTTTCCCGACCGCAATATGCAAAACGGTTGGCGGGATTTGGCGGGACAGGCGCGGTATTTGTCGATGCACCTGCCGGACGACCAAGATTTTCTGCGGGGTTTCGGCGTGAGCAATAGCGTGGATTGGCGCAAAGACGGGAACGGAATCGGCGCGGTACTCGGTGAAATCGCGGCGGCGCGGATGGTGATTGCCATGCGCTTACACGCGCTGATTTTCGCCGCACGGTGCGGTACGCCGTTTGTGGCGTTGTCGTATGACCCGAAGGTCGCGGCTTTGGCGGAAGCGTGCGGGCAAACCGACGCCCTGTTGGATGTGAATGGCGAATCGCTTTCCCGCGAAACGCTGTCGGCGACGATTGCACGAGTGCGCGACACGAGCGAAGCGCGGCGGGCAACCCTGCGCGAGTTTGCGAATCGGCAAGGCGAACTCGCACGGCGACCGGCACAAATCGCGGCAACGCTGTTGATGTGAGGTATTTTGTATGCGTATACCCCAACTTCCTGATAGACTAAACGTGATGCGCTCTTTGAACGTCTCTCCCGGTCTGACAACGGCGTGGCTGGCTTCCGCGGGCTTACTCGGAGTGACCATCCTTGCGCCGCTTCCGGTTCGCGCCGACGATCCCCCCGCCCCCGTTCCGTCGCCGTCACCCTCTCCCGCGCCGCCGACACCCGTCCCGTCGCCGTCGCCCGTGCCGGAAACTCCCGACACGGTTCCCCCGGCAGACACCGCCCCGGCAGAAAAGCCCGCGACCGATGCACCGCAAAAGGATGCCGACGACGAAAAACGCAACGACCGACGCGATATTCGCAACAACGCGCTCAGTCGCTACCTGCCGAAGTTCACC
>JACMIU010000043.1 GCA_014380985.1 Armatimonadota bacterium
GCCCGCCGAAGCGGGCGAGATTATCGCGTCGTTGTACACGTTTCTGGGCGTGGACATCGTGAAGTTTTTTGTTAGCACACTCGCCATCGCGCTGTCGGCGGGCGCGATTTCCGCCGAACTCGAACGCGGCGTATTGTCGGCGATTCTACCCAAGCCGTTGTCGCGCTTTTCGGTGTATGCCGGGAAATGGCTGGGGCTGTTCGGCTTTTGCGTGTTCAATCTGCTCGTCTGGCTTTCGGTCATCTACTGCGTCGCGGTGTATCGGTCGCCGGAAACGTCGCACGTCGCCGTGTGGAAGGCGTTGCCGTATCTGCTGTTCTACCCGGCGGTTTTCGTTTCAGTCGGCTTGACATATTCGACGTTCGCGGGCTTCGGGCTTGCCGCCGGTCTGACGATTATCACCGCCGGAATCGGCTGGTCGGAGGGGATTTTCTATAGCCTTAACAATGCGTTTCAAGTGCCGCTTCTCGCCACGCTTTCCACCGTCTCCGGCTACCTGTTTCCGCTGGGGCGGATGTCGCGGTGGGTGTCGAAGGGCTTGGGACCGCTCCCGTCGTTTGGCGGGGCGAGCCTCGGCGACCGTTCGCCGTTCAAAGATTTGGAAGCGGTTCCCGCCGACCTTCTGTATTTGGCGTTGTTCGTCGCGCTCCTGTTCGGAGCCGGGGCGATGATTTTGGGGCGGCGCGATGTGTAGACGGCTATCGGTTGCAACCGATAGCCGTTTTTTGTTACACTGACAACGGTTACGCCGCACTGACGCGGACGATACACCGATAGAAAGCACACGATGGCAAAGGGGTTAACCGAAAAACAGCAAAAGGTGCTGGAATACATCATTGATTACCAGAAGGAACGGGGTTTTCCGCCCACGATTCGTGAAACCGGCGATGCATTCGGTATCGGCTCCTTGCGCGGCGTCACCGTGCATCTGGACGCATTGGTGCGAAAAGGCTTTGTCACCCGTGACCGCGCTTCACGTTCCTTGCGCGTGATTGGCGGCGATCCACGCCTCACCGAAGCCGAGAACGCGCCCATCACCCCGGTTTCGGGTAGCCGTGTCGCGGTCGAAACCGTGATTTCACTCCCGCTTTTGCGCGGTGTGCATCTGGACGGGGCGACTTTGGGGGATGGCAAGTTCGAGGTAATGGAAGCCTATGTCGAGCGGTATGTCTGTGTGCCGGAAGAGTTCGTCAGCGCGGCGACCGAGAACGGCTTTGTGATGCGCGTTGGTGCGACCGGAATCTACGGCGAACCGGTGGTTCCCGGCGATTTGCTGGTGGTGCGTCCGCAACGGTCGGTTTTGCGCGGCGAACTGGCGGTTTCGATGGGGCAAGGCGAACTATCGGTGCAACGATTCGCGGGCGCGGTAGACGCCGAACCGGCGGGCGGCACGGTGGAAATCGTTGGGCGTGTCGTCGGATTACTACGCCGGTATTAGCTGCGAAAAAAATAAACAAAAAATGTTTGGCAAAGCGTTTGAAGCGCGATAGAATAGGGTAAGTCTAACAAATCAAAGAGGAATCGAAGCGTCGCCCATCACCATGAAGCCGTGATGGTGCGCGGACGATAACAAGCAACGACGTGCTTTCCGCCTCTCACTTAATGGAGGGTGACAATGGTAGTATTGATTTATCTTATCGGGGTAGCGGTGTTTTATGCGGTATTATCGGTGACGGCACAACCGGATCCGGCGAGCGAGTCTTTACTCGCGTTCGCCCGGCGACTGGTTGGCAAACGACACCGAACCGGATAGCGAAGCCTTTCTCAAAGAAAAGGCGCGGCACGTATCAAAAATACGTGCCGCGCCATTTCGCGTTATCGGTAGCGCGAAACACTGCCTTATCGCTTGCTGACTTCGTTCAGAACCGCCAGAATAAACGCCGACGCGAACCAGCCGAATGCCACGGTGCGCGTGTAGTTCGACAGGATTTCGTCCATCCCGGCTTTACCCCGGAAGTTGCCGCCGACCGACGTGACGCCGCCAATCCCCTCGTTTCTTGGGGTTTGTAGCATGACCAGAACCACAAGCACGATACTGATTAGCACCACGATACCGGTGAAAATGTTGATAATAATCGGCACGGTGTTTCCTTACTTCGCCGCTTCGGTGGTGGCGGTCGGCGCGGGCGGGGGCGTGTCATCGTCGCCGTTCAGGCTTTTCTTGAACTCGCGGATACCTTCGCCGATGCCTTTGGCGAAAATCGGCAACTTGGAGCCACCGAACAGTATAAGTGCGATAACGCCGACAATCACTATCTCTTGGGTTCCCCAATAGGCAAGTGTGGGATAAATCATATTTTTGTTCCTTCGTTCGTGTGAGTAGGCGCGTTAATATCGCCCGGTGTATCGGTAGTATCGGTGGACGTCGGCTCTTCGTAGACCCGTGCGCCCCCGTGTTCGGTAATAGTATCGTCGTCCTTCGGTCGGTCGTCAATCGCGGCAACCGTGGTTCCGGCGACCGGCGCGGAGTACGCGAACTCGGACGCGGCAACGTCGGACGATTCAATCGCCGCATGATTGTACCCGTAATCGAATGAACTTCCTCGGTGCGCCGCGTGGTCGTAGTCGTTGTGACCGTCCAAATCAAGGGCGCGGGTCATGTCGCCGGACATACTGCGAAAATCGCGCATCATTTTGCCGATTTGCTTGGCAAGCCCCGGCAATTGCTTCGGTCCTAAAACCAGCAATGCCACGATGAGTATGATCGCAATTTCGGTTCCGCCCAGATTGAACATAATTTCTTTCATCGGCAAACGCGGGATTTCCTTGTCCCCGTTATTTCGCCGCGTTTATTATACCCTACTACGCAAACTTTGCCGCACAAGTTCACGCGACACGGCTTACAGCCCGCCGCCACGCTTCTCCGCGTCCGCACCGCTTGCCGCCAGCGCGTTGATTTGCTTCAAGAGTTCGGTCGCCAGCGTCGCCGTTGCCGGGTCGTCGCCCGCGAACAGGTCGGGATGCAAAACGCGGGCGAGGTTTCGCCGCGCCGTTTGTAGTTCGGACTTCGACAGTCCCGCCGCCACGCTTCCCAAACTGCTCGCCGCGCCGATTCCTCCTCGGTTCGCGCCCGCGCCCGGCGATCCCGGTCTTGTCGCCCCGCCGCGTTGCCCCATCGCCGTGCGAACCCCTTGCGAAAATCCTTCCGCGAACGCTTCTTTTCGCACCGATTCGGTATCCTGCGCCGCTACCTTCGCAAAGTGCGCGACATAGTTGGCGACCCGCGTTTCCAATTTCTCGATTTCGCGCTCCAGCCCCGCCTTGATTTCGGCGGCATCGCGTAGCTCCTTGCGAAGCGTTTTGCGTTCCGCTTGCAGATTGCCCGATTTTTCGCGCTCCTTCTGGTAGTCGCGGAAAGTCACCACCGGGTTGGCAGGTTTGTCCCCCTGCGCTCCGACCAGATCGCGCAAACCGGCGTCGCGGTACAGCGTAGCGCGAGAGATTCCGGCTCGTTCGGCGACATCGCCCATCGAAAACGGCGTGCGCGACGCGGTTAAATCGGCAAGGGCGGACTCGACGCGGGCGCGGCGTTCGGCGGCGTCGGCGGACTTTCGCCCGCGCCTTCGCAGTTCGGGCGTATCCGTCATAGCCCCACCCCGGTGAATCGCTTCAAACCGTTGCGCCACAAAACGACCGACAGAGCATAGCCGACAACAATCCAGCCGATTTGGTGAAGCAAGCCAGAGTGAATCTGCGCCGTGTCAAGGCGTCCCAAAAACAGTTCGGTCGGGAACGCGACCGTGTAGCGGAACGGCAACAATTCGGCGAGTTGCCGCGCATACGGCGGGAACATGGCGAGCGGGGCGACCTGTCCATTGAAAATCACCAGAGGTATGTACCAGAAGTTGAAGAGCGAGCGTGTCTCGACCACGTACAGCGCGAGTAGTCCCAGCGGGTACGTGATGAAAAACGAGCAAAGATGCCCCAGAAACAAGGCGAGGAAAAAGTAGCCGCTTGGCTGAATGCCCGATAAGTCAAGGTTGCCGCGAAACAGGTACGCGGCGACGCAAAACACCGGCACGAACAACGCAAGGCGCATAATCCGCCACGCGAGATAGCCCAAATAGTGATAGCCCATGTACGACACCGGGCGCAAAAGGAACGCGGCGAACTTGCCTTCCTTGATGTCCTGCGCGATTTCCCACATCGTGTGGCACGTCACGAAATTGCCGATGGCGAGTAGCACCAGATAGTACGCTGACAATTCGCCGGGGTTGTACCCGGCGATTTCGCTCCGTCCGTTAAAGGACGCCATCCAGATCAGCGGCATCACGAGCGTCGGAATGGTGTCGGTGAGAATCCAGATAACGGCAACGGCACGGTACATCAGGGCGTCCTGCACAAACACGGAAAAGATGCGCCCCCACTTGCGCAGCGAGAGGGACAGCGCGGTGTCGCGCTTTTCGGCGAGGGGTTCAACAGTCGCGGCGGTGGACATTCTTTTCGCAGTATACCGGCATTTCGCGTCCCAGACGAAACCGGTATAATCGAAATGTAGCGAGGAGAAACCAACCATGTCTTTAGAGGTAAGCCCCGAATTTGAAAGCCGTGTAAACGGATGGGACAATATCGCCACATTCTACAGCCCCGGTCTTACGCGCCGTCCATCGCCGGAATCCGCGCCAAAAGATAGTCGCGCTCCTGAGCGAAAACCGGCGGTTCCGTAACTTGCCATGAGTGCCGCGTTACGTTTTCCACCTGCCGCGCTTCGCCGGTGCGCTTGTCGGTGTACTCCGCCGTGCCGACGGTTCCGACGCGCTCTATTATCCGACCGCGCTTGAAGCCGACCGATATATCATTCCAGTTGATGCCGCGCTCTTGCCACAGCATTTCCTGTAGCGCGTTGCTGTTTTTGTTTTGCAAATCGCTGTGCAGAAAGTGGGCTTGCGCCGTCATGGAGATGCTGTTGCGCGTGGCATCGTTTTGTCGCCACAGGAAATAATGGAATACTTCAAGGCGCGACGGAATCGTCCAAACGCGGCTATCGAAATACGCGGGCGTGTTTGCACTATCGCCCCGTCGCGCCCGCGCCGCATTGAAATGTACGGTGGCGATTGATGCAGAAACCGACGCGATTTTCTGCAGATTGCCATCGAACCACGCCTCGGAGTGCGTGTCACCGGGCGAATCGCCTCCGGCGATTTGACCAAAATCGGTCAGCAAAACGCTGATTTCGTCCGACTGCACGAACGCGAGCCGCGCCCCCGCGATGTTCTCGCATAGAGCGATTGCTGCCGTATCCATATCGCTCATCAGGTCGGTATCGAACGGGCGTGCGCAGTGTTTGGTGTATGTGTGGAACGATTTACCGTCCACGCGAAGCAATGTGTAAGTACGGCGCGGCAGGAAAAAGCGCGTTCGGTTTTCGTAATCGTGCTTCATTCTGTCGCCGAGCGAATCGGCGGAGGCGGAGCGGGTCATGGTGTTTGTATTCCGCAAGCCGTATCGCCGAGAAGAGCCGCGTCGCTAAACGCAACCAAGATCGTGGCGCACCGATTGGCTCACCGGGTAATGCGTCTCCTCCGGCACGGCGGGCAGTTCGGCGTAACCGGTGCGAACCGCGTCCCGGATTTCGTGAGCAAGCGCGGTCACGTCCTCGACGCCGACAATCCATTCATCCACATACCGCGCCACGAAGTCGCCGCTGATGCCGAGTTGGATGGCGCGTCGTTCTAATTTGCCATCGCGCAGATTCCGGTCGGGATCCCACTGACAGCGCACCCGCGACCGGGCAAGCGCGTTTGTCCATTGGAGTTCGGACGGGTACACGTCCGGCGGGTAGTGCGTCAGAACGGCTTCTTCCAGAACCGCGTCGAATCCGGCGCGGGACAGGCGGACGCGGATAATCGCCTCCTGATTGTGCGCGGTGGCATACGACGAGCGGTGCAGCATCCAGCCAAACGACGCCTTTATCCACGTCATTCGGTTCATGCCGAAGCCCGCGCCAAACGTGCCTTTAGCAACGGCGTTCGCCACGATGTCGCGGTTAAACGCTTGATAGACGGTCACGGTTTCGGCGTCGTGATGCGCTAAAACGCGGCGCGGGTTTTCGGGGGTGTTACTTAGTTCGTGTTTCATATACGCTCTATCGTCCCGGAGTACGTCTTCGCTAAATCAGGCAAAACGAAGTTTTTGCCTAAACGGGCGCGAACTCCACCGCCTTGCCGTCCGCGCTGAGCGACACGCGCCGGGGATGGTCTAACGCGCCGCTCCAACCGTCGGCTTCGCCGCCCGCGTCCCGAACCCAGAACCACACGAGCCGTTCACCGTCCGCGCCGACGCACGATTTCGCCGCGTAGCGTGATTCGTCGTCACACGCGCCAAACGATTCGCGTTCAAACTGCAGGCTGTCGGGGTTGAGTGTGCCGAGATGCCACCACGATTTTTCGCGGGATGTGAGCAAGCACCATTTGTCAGCGTTTGGCAGGGGGAAGAAATCGGGACACTCGAAGTCGTGTCCGGTCGCGGTGTCACCTTCGTATAAAACGTGGGAGTACTGCCACGAAAGAAGCGTATCATCCGTCGCCTCGTATAAAAACGCCGCGCCTCCCTGACCGTTTCGGCGTTCGCCGCCGATAATACAGTAGTATTTGTCGCCGAGAAGAAATGTTTGCGGGTCGCGGAAACAGCCACCGTAACCCTCCGGCTGATGGGACAGTCCGGTCACGATGCCGGGAACTTTTTCCCATGTGTGCAGGTCATGCGAGAGCGCGGCGCACTGCACCTGTGTAAACGGCTTGTAGGTCGGAATCGCGGTGTACAGGGCGACATATACGCCGTCGCCGCGCTGCGTGACGCATCCCGTCCAAACGCCGCCGACATCGCTATCGCCGGAAACGCGGCTCGGTGCCAGTGCGACGCCGTGATTCGTCCACGATAAACAGTCGCGGCTTGACACGTGAAGCCAGTGCTTATCGGCGTCAAGGGGCGCGGCAGGGTTGTGTTGCAGGTACAGGTGGTACACGCCCGTAGAAGGTTCATAGAACGGCACGGGATCGTTTATCCATGTTCCCGGCGGGGCGCAAAAGGCAAAACGGGAACGATTTGTTATTGGCGTCGTCATAGGCAATCGGTTCGCTATCGCCGGTGCTTTTTCCTGCCGTGACTGGGGTTTACCGGTTGCGTAGGGAAACGGCTTCGCGCTGGGTGTATGGACCGACGCCAACAAAATAATTATTATTTGGCACGTTCGTGCAAATTGTGGCACGGATTGTGCAATACCAAAGAATGGGAAACATTCTTTTCATCAAGGAAACTGGCATTCGTTTATGAGCGGCAAAACCGTTGGAATTGACTTAGGAACCACGAACTCCGTGATCGCTGTTTTGGAGAACGGCGAACCGGTTGTGATTCCGCTTGCCGAGGGCGTCCGCCTGTGTCCGTCGGTAATCGGCATCACAAGGAACGGCGACCGCCTTGTCGGTAGCCTTGCCAAACGTCAGGCGATCACCGCCCCGGAGCGCACTGTTTCCTCAATCAAGCGACAAATGGGCGACGCCGACTATCGCGTGACGATTGACGATACCGATTACTCGCCGAGCGAAATTGCCGCGATGATTTTGCAAAAACTGAAAACCGATGCCGAGAAGTATCTCGGCGAACCGGTGACAAAAGCCGTTATCACGGTTCCCGCCTATTTCAACGACGGGCAACGACAGGCGACCAAAGACGCAGGGCGAATCGCTGGTCTGGACGTTCTGCACATTGTCAACGAGCCGACCGCCGCCGCCCTCGCCTATGGCATGGACAAAACCGAAAAGCACACGCTTTTGGTTTGGGATTTGGGCGGCGGAACCTTCGATGTTTCGATTTTAGATGTCAGCGGCGACGGCGTTTTCGAGGTCAAGGCGACCTGCGGCGACACACATTTAGGCGGCGACGATTGGGACGAGCGCGTCATCAAAGAGTTCGTCGACACGTTCCAGAAGCAAAGCGGCGTGGATTTGCGCCCCGACAAGATCGCCATGCAACGGCTCAAAGACGCCGCCGAAAAAGCGAAAACCGAACTTTCCACCGTCACCACGACCCCTATCAACCTACCGTTTTTAGCGCAAACCGAGGAGGGGCCGTTGCATCTTGAAATGACCCTGCACCGGACCCGCTTCGAGGAAATCACCGATGATTTGCGCGAACGTTTGATCAAGCCCACCCTGCAAGCGTTAGCCGACGCCGACAAAAAGCCTTCCGATATGGATAGGATTGTGCTGGTCGGCGGTTCGACGCGAATGCCCGCCGTGCAAAGTCTGGTGCGCGACCTGTTCAATAAAGAGCCGTACCGGGGAACCAACCCGGACGAAATCGTCGCCCTCGGTGCGGCGGTGCAAGCCGGAATCCTGACCGGCGAAAAGAAGAATCTGCAACTCTTGGACGTGACGCCACTTTCGCTCGGCGTCGAGACGATGGGCGGGGTCGCTACCCGGCTTATTGGGCGCAACACCACGATTCCGACCTCGCGCACCGAAGTTTTCACCACCGGCGAGGACGGGCAATCGGCGGTAGATATTCATGTGGTGCAGGGCGAACGCGATATGGCGGGCAACAACCGCTCGCTCGGTCGGTTCGTGCTGTCGGGGATTCCGCCCGCCCCGCGTGGTGTGCCGAAAATCGCCGTCACGTTCGAGATTGACGCTTCGGGGATTGTGCAGGTGTCGGCGAAAGACTCGGCGACCGGGCAGAAGCGGCGCGTCACGGTGCGGGCGAACGGCGGTTTGTCCGATCAGGAAGTGGCAAGCATGGTCTCGGAAGCGGCACTCAACGCCGAATCCGACCGAATCCGCCGCGAACGTCAGGAAGCAATCAACGCCGCCGACGTGATTATCTACGGTACGCACCGCACTATCCGCGAAGCCGAACGCAAGGAAGGGATTGATACCGCGCTTCTTCAAGCGACCCGCGACAGCCTTACCGACTTGCGCCAAACGATGTCGGAGCCCGATGTTGCGGTGGACGAAGTGAAAGCCGCGGTGAAAAAAGCGACCGACGCGCTCTACGGCTTGTCGCAGGAACTGTACCGCTCGGACGGCTCGGCGTCCTTGTTAGACGATTTGCTGACCGATTTCGACACACCAGCGATTGCGCCCCCCCCGGCGGAAAAGGGGAGCGAAAAGGCAACCCCGAAGGAAAAGTCCAAGCGGCGACCGGTGATGCTGGTCGGTCGGTAATCGCGTTAGCGTCCCACGCGGGGCTTGCCCCACATTACCGCACCTCCGCTTTCAAACGCTCCACGTCCCAAAACGGCGCGTCCCCCGTCAGGCGCGGCTCATAGAAGTAGGTTTTCTCGCCGGTCAGAACGCCTTCGGGGAACTTCGCGGCAAACTGCGGGAAAACCGTCCACGTTGCTGAATGCAGAATCAAGCCGGTTTCGGGGTCAACGTCCACCTCGGCGTACAGAACGGGCAGGTCACGTCCGCCGCTGATGTTGCCGCGATAGATAAGGCGATCTACTGTGCGTCCTTCCCAAAATGCCGTGGTGCGTGACGCTGGTCGAAGCCCTACATCAATGATGAACCACGGCTCACGCA
>JACMIU010000456.1 GCA_014380985.1 Armatimonadota bacterium
CGCTACGTGCTACACACGCGGCGGGAACGCTCTTGATGCACTCTTAGTGTAACACATTACACGTTCTATGTCAAGAGCGCTCGCCAGTTATTCTCAGTGGATTTCGATTTCCTTGCCCGCCGCCGCCGAAGCGTACACGCCGTCGAGCATTTTCTGTACCATCACGCCATGCTCAGCCGGTGCTTCGTTGGTGCGACCGTCGCGCACCACCTCGACGAAGTGCCGCATCTTGTATTCCCAGTAGTCGTACTTCGGCACGAAACCGGGCGTCGCGTTCAGCATATAGCCGTTCGTGTCGGTGAATATCTGCGAACCGTCCCAAATTGCCCCGCCTTTTTCGCCCATGATCTGAATGTTGAACACGTCTTTTTCGATGTGCGCCGAGAACGACGATTCAATCGTCAGCATCGCCCCGGTGTCGAAGCGAATCATGCCGACCGCCAAGTCTTCCACGGTGAACGTTTTGTAGTCCCAGTTGGGCCACTGCGACGCGACTTCCGATTGTTTGTCGCCGATATACGTGAACGTGTTGCCGGTCGCGCTAACGGGCTTCGGATTGCCGATGATGTTGTGTGACGCTTCGATAATATGCACGCCAATATCAATCATCGGACCGCCGCCTTGCAGTTCCTTGCGCCCGAACACGCCCCAGTTCGGAATGCCCCGGCGGCGCAACGCTTGCGCCCGCACGTACAAAATCTTGCCGAATGCGCCGCTTTGAATCTGGTCGCGTAACACTTTGGATCGCGGCTCGAAGCGGTGCTGAAATCCAATCACGAACTCCACGCCGTTTGCTTTAGCGGCATCGGCGATTTTCTGTGCTTGTTCGGCGTTCATCGCCATTGGCTTCTCGCCAAGCACCGGCTTACCGGCGTTCAGCGCGGCAACGGCGGCTTCCATATGAACGCCGTTCGGGGTGCAAACCGATACCGCGTCAATCTGATCGCCAACCTGCGCGAGCATCTCGTTGTAGTCGGAGAACAGGTGGGTGACGCCTTGTTTTTCCTTGTACCAATCGAGGGCGGCGGGGGCGATGTCGGCGCAAGCGACGACGGACACGCCCTTCATTTTGTTGAAGTAGCCGGTGTGGGTGCGGGAAATACCGCCCGACCCGATAAACGCCACGCGAAGGGGCTTTACGTCGCCGTCGTCCTGCGTGCTAACTGTGCTGATTTCTGTATCCATAATAATTCCTTACGTTGCCTTACATGAAAGTAGGGGTATTCATCTTTTTTCGCCACGGGCGATTTATTTTCCTGCCGCGCCGCCGGAAAAAACGGCGCGGCAAAAATATTGATTACGCCAACGTCTGGATATAGTTGACCTGTCCCTCGTGGTACACCGTGTTCCAGTAGGTCATCAGGATCACTTCGGCGATGGATTTGTTCATGCCGCCACCAAACGGCAACATAACCACGGTAGCAAGTCGCTCGTTCGGTGCGGCTTCTACGGCGATAGCAAGGAGGTCGGCACAGTCATCCAACTGTTTGAGTGCCTTTTGCGGCGTGTCAAACTCGCTCATGGATTGCTGGTGCGCCGAGCGGTCGAGCGGCGGCAGTATCCCCGTTTCCACTAAATGCTTAGCGATTAAGTACAGACCCGCTACCTCTAAAACCTGATCGTGCGCCGAACGCCCTTTGCCCAAGGGCGACCACGTGAACTTTTCGCCCAGTTCGTTTGCCGCTTTGCCGAGTGCGCCCGCCGAATTGCGAACCATTTCTGCAAGGGTTGCTGAAGAGACTGACATAGTTAAAAACCTTTCGTTTCGCGCCGTGGGAACAATCGCTCCGCGATTCTCCCGGTTCATCCGCCCATTGCTTTGGAGCGGTCGGCGGCGGCTTGCACCGCGTCCATGAGTGTACCCCGAAGCCCCGCCGATTCTAATACGCCGAGGGCGGCAATCGTGGTGCCACCCGGCGTAGTTACGGCGTCTTTGAGAACCATCGGGTGCGTTCCAGTTTCCAGAATCATTTTTGCCGCGCCAAGCATAGTTTGCGCGGCGAGGAGTCGGGCGTCTTTTCGCGGCAGTCCGGCGCGGACGCCGCCATCGGTGAGTGCTTCGACAATCAGGTAAAAGTAGGCGGGGGCGGAACCGGCGACGCCGATTACGGCGTCTATCAGCGACTCATTTGCCACCTCCACACAAACGCCGACCGCGCTAAAGAGAGTTTGCACGGTTTGCGCGTGGGCATCGGTCGCATGGGTTCCGCGCACAAACGCCGCCGCGCCCGCGCCGACTAACGCGGGCGTGTTCGGCATGACACGAATCACGGGGGACGGGGGAGACGCGGCTTGCAACGCGGCGAGAGAAACCCCCGCCGCCACGGAAACCACCAGCGACCCCGGCGCGAGCGAACCCGCGACGGACGCGAGAAGCGGCGCGGTCGGAACCGGCTTCACGCCGAGAAGCACCAATCCCGCGCCCGTTACCGTTTCAATTGCCGACGCGAAAACCACCGCGCCGGGCGCGTCCGACGCGAGGGCTACGGCTTGCGCCGGGGAACGCGACCATAAACGCAGGTTTCGCGGCGACACCGCGCCGGATCGAACCCAACCGCGCACGAGTGCGCCGCTCATCTGTCCGCAACCTAAGACGGCAATTGTCAAAGTATCCATGAGCCGGTTATACCTGCCACATCGGCAAAAAGAAAGCCCCGCCGATGCCATAGGTGACATCGGCGGGGCTTACCGGGAACGGGGCGTTCTATGGATTGGCGTTTTGCGCCGCCGCCTTTGCCGCTTCTTCCGCGATCATTTCCTTCGGGCGACCGAACAGAAGTGACAGCAGGTCAAGCGGGTTGACCGCCCCGCCGTTTTGTCCGAGCGTCACGCGGGCATCGAGGGTGCGCGTGATTTTGTCGAGCGAATCGGCGTAGTGCGCCTTAGTGTATGTGTCAAGCGTCGGAACCGATTTCGCCGCCGTGAGTTTGGTTTTCATCGTGCGTAGTTCGTTCCACGCCAGCATTTGCGCGTCGGCGTTCACGCCGCCTTGCAGGGCGATGTCCGCCATTCGTTCGACATAAGCGCGTTGCAGGTTGCGGCGTAGTGCGTCCACGTTCGATTTCGCCGGGATTTCCGCCCACACGCTACCCGACACCGTGTTGAACAGGTAAGGCAGGGTAAACGGTTTTTCCTTAGCCGCCGCTTTGAACTCGTTGTTCGCCACGCGCTTGAGCATCGTGGATGAGAACAGGCGCGTTAATGCGGATTTTTGCAGGATGGACAACCGATCCAGCATCGCCACTTCGTCCGCGCCGAATGCGAACGGCGAAGCGTCGGAAGCGAGTTTGCCATAGTATGACGGCGGAACCGGTAGGGCGTTCGGCGCGAACAGGTACGTGGTCAGCAAGGACAACGCTTGTCGCTGTGTGTTCGGCGACACGGTGGCGATAGCGGGCTTTTCGCCCATATCACCCTTGTTCGTGTGCGAAAGGTTCTGACCGCCGATAAACCGTGTCGCAAATCCCGCCGCCCCAGAATAATATCGAAGGAGCAGATTGAAATCTCGCGTGAAATCGTAATACGATTCGCCGTTTTTCGGTTCACGCTGGGGAAGCGACATCAACAACTTTCGCGCCAACTTCATAGTTTCCTTTTGGAAGGCGAGGTTGTCCTTGCCGATGTCGAAGCGGGCAATATCGGGGTCGAAACTATCCGCGACTTCGTCCGACAGGTACGCATGACCGGGCTTGCCGCTTTGTGCGGCGTGGCGTTTCAGCACCGGTTTTTCTTCTTCCGGCGTTTTCGCCGAAGGAATATCCATGTAACCGTATTCCACCGCCCATTTATCGTAGGTGCCAATTTCGGTGGCGAAATACATTGCGCCCGATTTGTTCAGCGCGGCGATATTGAACGGATTGTAGTCCATCACCGACGCGCCCGTGCCGCCCGCGTCCGTCACCGCTTTGTCGCCTAATTGCGCGAGCGAGTATTCTTTTGACGCGACAAAGTTATGTCGAAGCCCGATGCAGTGTCCGAACTCGTGTGCGATAACTTCGGTCACGTACTGATCTACGAACGCTTTCCGCTCGGCAGGGGACAACACACCGTTTGCCGCCATCGCGGAGAGTGCTTGATGCCCGAACTGGAGGGACTGTTTCCCTTCGGATGCCCGCGAGCAGTAGCGCGGATCATTGAAGTTTGCCATTGCCGTTCGCGCCGGTTGCCCCGGTTTTGCTTGGAGCGACGCTTTATACCGCGCTTCCTCCTGCGGGATGCCCGCGCCGATAGCGAACGCTTCGCCCGGCGAAATCACCTGCTGATACTCTTGGTTGCCGCCAATCACAAACGCGGCGTCCATCGTGATCGAGGCATTCACAATCTGCCCGGTCAGAGGGTTGGTACGGAACAGGGCGATAGCGTAACCCGCGTTCGAGGGAGAAAAGCGTACACAGTTGAAGCGCATATCCGCCGTATCGGTCGGCGTATTCGGGTCTTTCGGGTCGGGCTTGTCGGGGATCTGCTTCACGACAACGGCGTTCTTGTAGCCGATTTTCTCGAACGCTTTATTCCAGATCAGGAATCCCTTCTCAAACGCCGGGCGGTACTCCGCCGGAATACCGTTGTCGAGCCAGAAAACAATCGGCTTGACCGGTTCGCTCAACGCGGCGGTGGGGTCTTTCTTTTCCAGTTTCCACCGCTGGATGTAATGCACCATAGGATCTTTTGCTGTGTCGTCATCGAATGATAGGTAATCGGACGTGAAGTAACCGATGCGGGGGTCGGACAGACGCGGTTTGTAGTCCGTATCTTTGGGAAGTGCCGACAGGTTGTAGATAACGGTTATCGGCGCGGAGCGGGCATCGGCAAGCGCACCGGAAAACGCGCGTCCGCCTTTCTGGAAGTGGTACTGCGTGGAAACCACCAAGTTTTCAGGGAAGTTTTTGATTTCCTTGATAAAAGTTTTATCCCGATCGAGCGAATAGCCGCTACCTGCACCGCCGCCAAACGGCGAACCGCCGCCGCTAAACAGTTGCGATACCTGCGAAATATCGCCCCGGAAAAAATCGGAAACGTCAATCAGCACCGACTTGCGCGATTCTTGCTTCGCTTCGATTTTGAACGCTTGCAGGTAGCCATCAGCATAGGAGCGGCGCACGGCGCGTGCCATTTCCGGTTTCGTGGAGCGGAACAGGAAGTTCGGCACGGTGAGGAAAACGCGGTCGTCCATCTTCTCAAATTGGAACACAAGGTCGCTAATCGGATCGCCCGCGATTACCTGTTCGGCAGTTCCGGTCGCGGCAGTCGCTTGAAGCATCATCAGTTTGTTGAACGCGGATTCGGGCAGTTCGACGTAAATCTTATCGGAACCGGCTTCTTTTTTGCGCCACAGTGTGACCACGCCTTCGGTCTTGACGAAGCCTTCCTTGACGGTTTCATCAATCGTTTTGTCTTTTTTCGGCTCCACTTTCGGCGCGGCGGCGGCAATCGGTTCGGTTTTACCGTCCCCGGCAATGGCTTTCGGGGCTTCGGTGAGCGGTTTCGGCGTTTGGTTCGCCGCGAACGGTGCGCCTTCGGTGCGAACGTCTTTGGACGTTGCGGAAGCGACCATGCCGCCGCCGAGCGGGATATTGCTGACTTCGTAACTCTGACTCACGGTGTCGCCGGTGGCGACATCCACATTCTGTGTGGAGATGAAAACTACCGGCGTGGTTCCGCTTTCCGTGTAGGTCATCTTGATTTTCGCGGTGTTGGTGTTGCCGACTTTCTCAAAAGCGAGCAGTTCAAAGTCCGCGTGCGCGGTGCGCGTGCCGATGTCGCCACGGGCGACGTAATCGTGCGCCCACTTGTCGCCTGTTCCCACGGTTTTCGCCGGGAAGACGATAGAGGAAGCCACGGTCAACCGTGCGCCCAGATGGTCTTCGTCTGGCTCGTCGCTCTTTTTCTTTTCGCTAAACGCGACGATCTCACCGGCGGGCGTGAACGTGACCGTAGTGACGTCCTCGTCTTTTTCTTCCGGCATTTTTTGCCCGTTCATGGTGCGTTCCATGGACTCGGTTTCGTCGGTGATAGTGATATTGCCGTTCGCCGCAATGGCGGTGAAGGTGATTTTGCTCACCTGCTTAACATCCATTACGATGTCCTGCCCGCCCGCACTGAACTTCGCCGTGCCTTCGGAGGACACTTTCTTCACCTGCCCGGCTTGCGCCCGGTACGAAAGAAAGAACTTGTTCGCGGCGGTTTTGTCGCTTTTCGCTTCCTTTGTGTCGGCGGCAAGCGCGGGGCTGGGAGCAGTAACGGCAAAGCCGGTGCCGAGCATCAGGGAAAGCACGGCGGTTGAGATGCGCAAAACCTTTTGTTTGCGCCGAACGGAAAATGGAAAAACGGGATTTGTCAAGGGAAGGGTACTCCTGCTTCTATGGGTATCTGTTGAGATGGCAAACTCGTGAGAAAAGAACGCGGGCGCAACATGGCGCACCAACAAACCGTGGCGACAAGTGTCGCTACATGCTTCATTATTACCTAAGTGACGTAAAACCGCCCGGAAAAGTTACGCTTGCGAAAAAACTTTTTTATTGGACGCGGCGGTGACGGTCGAATACGGCACAAGGCGCGGCAAAATCACGTATAACGAAATCGGGGGAATGCCTTATTCCCGTCCTTTTGCCATGAAACGAACCACGCTATTTCTGCTTCTGTTACCCGCGCTCGCCACCGGTACGACCGCGCTTTATGCCCGGCAAGCCGCGAAACCTGCGGCGCAAAGCACGGTGAAGTTTGAGTCAAACTACGGCAGAGACCAAACATTGCCGAGTGGCGAACAACTCGCCATGCTTACCGGCGACGTGGTGATTCGCTCGAAGGAAGCCACTCTCTCGACGCAAACCGCCACCTACAATAGCGAAACGCAAATCGCCACGTCGCCGACGCGCCTTCGCCTTGACGACCCGCAAAACACCCTGCTCGCCGATAAGGGCGTCGCCTACTATTCCACCCGCGACGCCGATTTTACGGGCAATGTCGTCATCAACGCCCGCCCCAAGCAAAGTGGGAGCGGCACGAACGCCCCGAAGGGGAGTTTGCGGCGCAACTTCAAAGACCCGGTGACGATTACCTGCACCAAAGTGCGCTATAACTGGCGCACGAAAATAGCGGTGCTGACCGGCAACTTGACCATTAAGCAGAAAGACCGCGTGATCACCGGCGACCGGGGCTTGTATGACGGTATCGCCGAAACCGTGACTCTTGTCGGTAACATCAAATCGCGTCGCCCGACCGGCGAAAAGTTCGATGTCGCGGGGGCGAAGGCACGTGCTATCGCGCACTTTAACGAAGCCAATCAGTATTTTGAAGTGTTCCCCGATCCCGACTCCAAGCCGGGAAAAGCGTTCGGCGAAGTCCCGGTGCGCGAGCGGGGCGACGGCGAACTTGAGGTCATTGACTCGGTGGAAACGCCGACCGCGCCGGTGGTAGCCCCATCGCCGACCCCCGACCCCCTTACCGACCCGCCGGAGCCTACCGCGCCACCGACGCCGAACGGGGTAGCGAAGCCGTAAGATGAATTCAAACGACGCAGTGCAAGACTTTTACGACGGGTGCGGCGAACGCGAATGGAACCGACTTGACCGCGCCGACGATGGCATCATCGAGCGCGAACTACACGCCCGCGCCTTTGCGGAGTTTTTACCGCCCGTACCCTGCCGCGTTCTGGACATCGGTGGCGGAGCGGGACGCTGGACGGTGTGGCTGGCAGGACGCGGCTACCGCGTTACCCTTGCCGACCTGTCGCCGGGTCTTGTTGAAATCGCGCAAACAAAAGTCGCCGCGCTACCGGAAGCGGTTCGGGCAAATGTGGAAGCCGTTTGCGTTGCCGACGCCCGCGATTTGTCGCGCTGGGATGACGATTCGTTCGACGTGGTCTTTTCGCTGGGTGCGTTCTACCATCTGACGAAAGCGGCGGACAGGGAGCGGGCGGCGACCGAAGCGAAGCGGGTGCTACGCCGGAACGGTCGTTTGTTCGCGGCGATGATGCCCCGACTTTTCTTTTTAATCGCCGTGGCTCTCGAAGAAACGCGCACGGGAGCGTTCGCGCAAGTCGCCGACACATTGCTGAATGAGGGAGTCTACTACGACACGCGCCCCGGTCGCTTCAGTGGTGCGTACCTGTTTCCGCCGCAGGAGATCGCGCCGTTCTTCGCCCGGTTCGGGTTTCACACGCTACGCCTCATGGCGTCCGAAGGGATGCTCGCTACCGTTCAGTCGCAGGTCGCCGCGCTCGCCGTGCGCGAACCGGAAACGTACCGCGAGTTGCTGGACATCGCTTACCAAAACGCCGCCGACCCGACGATTCTGGGGCTTGCCGCCCACCTACTTTACATTGCCGAGAAAACGAATTGATGTTGCCGACGCGCCCGCCCCGACGATGCCATAGGTGGCTATCTGCCCGCGTTTTCTGATAAGAACGCGGGTCGAAAGACAAATCGGAAATCATTCGATCATCGAAATCGGTGAGTTTAAGTTCGGTGCGACGAGCGATTTGCGATTTTTCGACACCCTCAATGCTTTTCCACTCCTCGAACGGGGCGACGATATACCAACTGTGCAAACGAAAATCGCGGAACGATTCGCTCGTTGCCCGATTCGTTCCTTCTTCCGTCCACGATTCCACCCGGCTTAGTTCGCCGACCACGAAAAGATGCCCGCCATCCGTGAGTGGTAGGAAAACATCGGGTCGCAAGCCGTGAAGCCGGCTCATCGCTTCCTTGTCGGAATCGTCGGCAAACCGTATCGCTTGCTCGCGCCCGCTAACGTCAAAGGGATTCCCGATTCCCGTCGCCTTCATATCGTGAAGGTAACTGGTGATGCCCGTTGTCTCCCCGTGCTGGAAGCCGTACAATTTTCGGGGAAGGTAGGCGGCATTTTCGACGGTAATAACTGGCGATCCGCCTCCGGGCATAGGCTTGTTGCAACCGGCGACGGCAAAAAGCAGACTGATCTGCAAGAACCTTTTTCGCGTGGAGTTCACGATGCAGACCCGGCGTCCCGGCGTTCGCGCTCTGATTCTATAGATTGCATCACCGCGTCGAAGTTCGTACTGTCCGCGAGATGCCCGGACATCGCCTTGATGAGTTCGGGATTCGTTCGCCCGCTGACACCGGGACGCTCGTCGTTTCCACTTATTCTTCCTGTTTTGACCGCAATTATTTCCGC
>JACMIU010000457.1 GCA_014380985.1 Armatimonadota bacterium
CAAGGTACGAGCGAAGGGAACGAAGATATAGACGATCGGGTGAAGAGCCTTGTTGTGTAGATTGTTGGGGAAGTTGGCTTAAGGTAACGGTGGACCGGATGAGCTGATTTCGTATTTTTTCACATCTTGGCGCATTACTTCGATGGTCGGTTCCGGTGATTCGGCTCGACCTCGAAAATCATCGAGTTGTTCTTTCGACGCCCATAACTCAAACATATTTACTCGATCATCCTCAATAGGGTCGGCGGCTATAATAAAGTCCAAGAGTCCTGGTTCATTCCGTGTGCGACGGACAAAATCCTGAAAACTTGCCACATACGCATCGCGTTGATCTGCCGCCACATATTCTTTTCCAGCGATTATAATCATCTGTTTTCTCCTCAAATCGTCTCGCCTTTGCTGATTTTTCCCGGCGTCTTCTTGTCGAAGACTTTTCATTCTCATCATAAAATATACCCAAATTGCGTACAATCAACACAAAAGTGTGATTCCGACGCAGTTAGAAGCATAAGAAATAAGTTCAGACGGAGCGATATTGCCTCGTTCTTTGCGCCTCCTTCCCATCGGTCAATGACATAGCAACCATCCGCGCCGAGACAGATAAACCCACCTTCCCATGCCCGCCGAACGCGCCGGGGTTGCTGTCAAGCCATGCCCGGCGCAATTCGCGTTGCACATGAGTATCGGCTAAAAGTGCGGCGATTCGTTCGTCCACGGTTGCCGCGCTATGCCTTTTTGGTTTCCTTTATGACAAGCCCCAACTCGGCAAGTTGCTTTGCGTCTACTTCGCTCGGCGCGTCCATCAGCGGGTCGTAGCCGCCGCCCATTTTCGGGAACGCGATCACCTCGCGGATATTTTCATCGTCGGTCAGTAGCATGACCAGTCGGTCTAATCCGGGGGCGATTCCGGCATGGGGGGGCGCACCGAACGCGAACGCTTCTAACATATGCCCGAACCGCGCCGCGATTTGCTCCTCGGTTAAGCCCATCTTTTGCAGAATCGCTCGCTGAATATCGGGCTTGTGAATCCGCACCGAACCCGATGCCGCTTCGTAGCCGTTGCAAACAAGGTCGTAGCACTGCGCCCGCATCGCCGCCGGGTCGGTGTCAATGAGGCGCATATCGTTGCCCTTCGGCATTGAGAACGGGTTGTGCGCGAACGTCCAACCGCCGTTTTCGTCCGGCTCGAATACCGGGAAGTCAATAATCCAGCAGTAGGCGAGGGTGTCCTTGCTCGTCAAGCCGAGGCGTTCGCCTATAAGACGGCGCAGTCTGTCTAACACTTTCGCCGTGGTTTCCTTGCTGTCGGCGACGAACGCCACTAAATCGCCCGGTTCCGCGCCTACCTTTTCGATAATCGCGCTTTTCTCGGCATCGGTCAGATTTTTGGCGAGCGGTCCCTTTGTGGCAGTTTTTTCCTCGTCCACCAAAAAGTATGCCAAGCCCTTTGCGCCAAACTCCCGCGCCCGTTCTCCCAGTTCGTCCATGCCGGAGCGCGGGAGTTTCGCGCCGCCGGGATAGCGAATGGCTTTCACCTGCCCGCCGTTGTCTAACGTCGTGCGGAACACGGCGAACGCGGTTTCCGCAAGCAAATCGCCGCAGTCGGTCAGTTCCAAGCCGAACCGAATATCAGGCTTGTCGGAGCCGAACCGTGCTATCGCCTCGTCGTAGGTGAAGCGCGGGAAGGGCTTCAAAACCGTTTTCGTGCCGACCGATTCCACAACCGCGATGATCATTCGCTCCACCAGCGAAAGCACATCTTCCTGCGTGACGAAACTCATTTCGAGGTCAATCTGCGTGAACTCCGGTTGCCGGTCGGCGCGTTGCGCTTCGTCGCGGAAACATTTGGCGATTTGGAAGTATCGCTCCATGCCGGACACCATCAGCAGTTGCTTGAACTGCTGGGGGGCTTGCGGCAGGGCGTAGAACTTGCCGGGGTCTAAGCGGTAGGGGACTAAATAGTCGCGTGCGCCTTCGGGAGTGGATTTGGTCAGAATCGGCGTTTCGATTTCAAGGAAGTTCTCGGCGTACAAAAACTGCCGCACGGCGCGAACGACCTCGTGGCGAAGGCGCAGTTTGTCGTACATCACCGGGCGACGCAGATCAAGGTAGCGGTGTTTTAATCGCGCTTCCTCGTTGACGTTCGCGTCGTCTAACTGGAACGGCAGGGCGCGGCACGGGTTCAGAATCTCGATCTCGGTGACTTCGATTTCCACCGCGCCGGTCGGCAGATTCGGGTTTTCCTTGCCAACGAGACGCGGCACGACAACGCCCGTTACCGACAAACAGAACTCGCTTTTGACCTTCCCCGCTTCCGTGTGCGCCGCTTCGGAGTAGTTGTTGCGGGACGGGTCGGAGACGATTTGTACAATGCCAGTACGGTCGCGCAGGTCAACGAACGTCACGCCGCCGTGGTCGCGCACCGACGACGCCCAACCGTTGACCGTCACCGTTTGCCCAACGTGAGTGTCGCGCAAATCGCCGCTGTTGATAGTGCGCTTCCATGAAGCCGCCGCAACCGATGTCGCCGAGGATGTGGGTTCTGCCGTTAGTTCCGCCATAAGAAAAATCCGTTCCTTCGGAGAGATGGCGTAGCCGTCTTCTCCTACGTTAAAAATCGTGTTCGTACTGTATCGCACGATGCCGACCGTTAGTATAACAAACGCGAGGGGCAACGCGCAAAAAGCGGGCAAAGAAGGGAAACGCGCCCCCCGCGTCGAACCGGTGAAGAATCAACGATGAACCTATCTATCCCGCTTTTCTTTGTGATTTTGGTCGTGGTCGCCACAGTGCTGGTCGGTATGTACGCCACCCGACAGGCGAAATCGGCGGGCGACTTTTTCGTCGCCGGTCGCTCCGTCGGTATCGGTCTGAACGCCGCCGCGATTAGCGGCGAATACCTGTCCGCCGCGTCGTTTATGGGAATCGCCGGTCTGGTGATGAAAAACGGCTACGACGCGCTGTGGTATCCGGTCGGCTACGCGGCAGGCTACCTGTTTCTGCTCCTGTTTATCGCCGGACCGCTACGCAGGTTTGGGGCGTACACGATTCCCGACTTTGCCGAAGGGCGTTTCGATTCGCCCGGCTTTCGTAAAATCGCCGTGGTTTTCGTGCTGTGCATCGGCTTTTTCTACACGATGCCGCAGATGAAAGGCGCGGGAATCACGCTCGGCACGATCATGGGCTGGGACTACTGGGTCGGCATCGTGATTGTCGGCGCGGTGATTACGTTCAACGTCGCGCTCGGCGGTATGAAGGGCATCACGCTGGTACAGGCGTTTCAGTATTGGGTGAAAGCGTTTGCGATAGCCGTGCCGTTCTTCGTGCTGGCGTCGGTGTACGGCGGGTACGACCGGTTCGTCGGCGCGAACGCGAACAAGCCGGGGGACGCACCGAAGTTTGTTAAGGAAACGGTCGTTAAGCAGTCCGGCAAGGATAAAGCACCCGCGAATATTATTGCGTTTTCCACCCTTGGTTCAACCTCGTTTTACTTCAAGGAAGACATTACGTGGGATAAAATCGGATTTACACGAAAATTACTGCCCGGTGAGACAGTTATTGATGCTGAGTACGTTCTGCAAACCTTCAACCGACACGAAGAAACAGACGAGTTCCCGGCAAGTGCGCC
>JACMIU010000458.1 GCA_014380985.1 Armatimonadota bacterium
GGGGCGGCGATTTTGATACTTCAGGTAGTATGCGTGTTCCCACACATCGTTGCCGATTACCGGAACAAGCCCGCCATACTCGGCAAGAAGCGGCGAGTCTTGATTGGGCGTGGAAATTATTTTTAACTTCGCGTCTTTGTCTTTAACGAGCCAGACCCAGCCGGAACCGAACCGCTTTGCCCCGGCGTCGTTGAAGGCGATTTGCAGGTTTTCCAGCGAACCGAACGTGGCGTTAATCGCGCTTGCGAGTTCGCCGATCGGTGCGCCACCGCCCTTCGGCTTCATCAGGTTCCAAAACAGCGAGTGGTTGACGTGTCCGCCCGCGTTGTTTCGCACCGCCGTACGGACAGACTCCGGCACTTTGTCCAGTTCCATCAGTAGCATTTCCGGCGACTTTGCTTGCAGGTCGGGGTACTTTGCCACCGCGTCGTTCAGATTTTTAACATAGGTTGCGTGGTGCTTATCGTGGTGCAGTTCCATCGTTTTTTTGTCAATGAACGGCTCCAGAGCGTCGAACTTGTAGGGAAGGGGCGGCAGGGTGAAAGGTCCCGCGCTGGTGTCGGGCGCGTTTTTTTTGTCTTGCGCATACAGCAAACGCGGCAGAAGCGCGGTCACGGGGAGAGCGAAAAGCACGGCGCGAAGCAACGTACGACGGTCGGTGGTTGTGTTCATGGTAGCAGTGTACCCGCGCCGCGCCGCAATCATACCTTTCAGCGCACTTGACCGGTTCCGCGCACGATGTATTTCACCGTGGTCATTTCTTCGAGACCCATCGGGCCGCGGGCATGAAGTTTCTGATTCGAGATGCCGATTTCCGCGCCGAAGCCGAACTCGTAGCCATCGGTGAACCGCGTCGAAGCGTTGACATAAACAGCGGCGGCGTCTATTTCGTCGGTGAACTTTTGCGCGTTCGCATATGATTTGGTGACAATCGCCTCGCTATGGCGCGTTCCGTACTCGTTGACGTGCGCGATGGCGTCCTCGATGGAATCCACGATGCGAACCGCCAAAACAAGATCGTTAAACTCGGTGCGAAAATCGTCTTCGGTCGCCGGGGTAAGGGGCTTTAGCGAGCGGTACTCGTGCTGAAAATCGGCGACAAGGCGCGTGGTGCGTTCGCAACCGCGCAGTTCGACGCCCAACTCCTGCAAGTGTTGAAGAAGGGAAACAATCGCCAGCGCGGGCGCGGCTCCTTCGTGAATCAGCAGGGTCTCGACCGCGTTGCACACCGACGGGCGTGAGCATTTCGCATTCACGACGATGCGTTCGGCAAGGCTCATATCGGCGTCTTTATCAAGATAGATGTGGCAGTTTCCGGTTCCGGTTTCGATCACCGGCACGGTCGCGGTGCGTACCACGGTTTCAATTAATGACGCGCCCCCGCGAGGAATCAGGCAATCCACGTACTTGGTCGCGGTCATCAGAGCGCGGGCGGCGGCACGGTCGGTGGTTCCTATCAGCGAAATCGCCCCACGAGGAATCCCGATACTCTCCACGGCGCGGGCAAGCGTGTGCGTCAAAGCCGTATTGGAAAAAATGGCTTCTTTGCCCCCGCGCAAAACGCAGGCGTTGCCCGACTTTAAGCAAAGCGCGGCGGCATCCACCGTGACATTCGGGCGCGACTCGTAGATAATCCCGATAACGCCCAGCGGAACGCGCACCTTGCTAATCTGCAAGCCGTTCGGACGTCGCCAACCGCCTAAGATATTGCCTACGGGATCGGGCAAACCGGCGATTTGCGCCAAGCCGTCGCGCATCGCATTCACGCGCTTGTCATTCAGCAAGAGCCGGTCTACCATGTGCGGCGCAACGCCATTGCTCTGCGCGACGCCGACATCGCGGCTGTTGGCTATCAGGATTTCGCGCCGGTTTTCGTGCAAAGCGTCCGCCATAGCGAGAAGCGCGGCGTTCTTGATAGCGGTTCCGACCGTGGCGAGTTTTTGCGCGGCGGCTTTCGCCGCTTTTACTTTCGCGTCTACCTCGGCAAGGGCGGCGATTTCGGACGGGGTAGGTTCGTTTTCCATAGATTAAAGTTTTATCGTTCGGCGAGAAGCCCGGCATCCCAACGCCACGGGGCTATCGTTTGCCCGCGCCGACGCCGGTCAGCGATTCGGAACGCATCTATGGCGACCAGCCCGCGCAAGATAATCGCGGTCACGCTCCAAACGCCAATCGGCAGTAGCGACAACAGCAGAAACGACATGAGCAGAATCAGAAACCCTTTGCTCCACTGCGCGTTTCGCAGTTGCCCCATGCCGGGCAAAAGAAACGACAAAACCGCGGCGACATAGGGAGTCGCTTCCGTGAACGGCAAAATGTCGCCTTGTTCGCGTACCCGCACCTGTGGGACGACCGTCGTCCGCGGGGCGTAAGGCGCACGAACTTCGCGCCGCGCCTGTTGTTGTAGTACCCCGACCGGCGACGTGACGGTGGGCGTGGGCGGCACTATCACCGGGGGAACCGATGACTGTGTAATCGGATTATCGGCAAACGAACCGCCGCACAACAGGCAGAACGAAAAGTTCGTCCCATCTTCTGATGTGTGCGATGTCGCCCCGCACCGGGCGCACCGGCGCGAAACGGCGGCTTTCTTCGCGGCGGCGGCAGAGGAAGCGCGAACGGCGTCCGCTTCTCGGCGTTGTGCTTGCTCCTCCTCCTCGCGCTTCGCCCGCGCCGCCACCGCTTTTGCCTGTGCTTCTTCGCGCTCCCGGCGCAACGCTTCGGCTTGCACTTGCGGAGGCAGGGGCAACTCGCCGGATTTGCGCTCGGTGGAAACCTGCCCCCACGCCCCGCCCTGCACTGTCCCGAACTCGGAACCGTACACCGCTTCTTGCGCGGCGAGGCGTTTCCAGTCCGCGCCGTTTTCGTCGCCCGTCGCGCCCGCCCCCGGCGTCAGAACGGTGGCGCAGTTGGCGCAGGTACGCGCCCCTGCGACGTTCGCCCGACCGCAAGCCGGGCAGATAATCGGTTCGCTCAAACCTCGTTCGTCCCTTCCGTGGTTTCGGACTGTAGCACCGCGCCGCAGTTCAAGCAGAACGTGAACGCGGTATCGGTCTTCTTGTCGCACACCGCGCAAACCGCTTGCTCGTTCGCCAGTGTTTTGGTTTCGATGGACGACAGGGGTCCGCGCCGCCGATCGCCGACCTTGTCGCGGAAAATATAGTTTCCGGCAACGATGTTTTTGTATTCGTCGGTGGCTCCCCATCGAAGCACCTCTTTGGCGCGAAGAACGGGAATCGGGTGCGTTTTCTCGGTTTCCAGCGCGACTTTGTAAAACTTATCGAGGCGCGACCAATCGGGTCGGTCGTAATCGTCGGCTTGCTTTAAGTATTCGGCGCGATCCATCTGCTCAAAGATTTTCGGCGAACCGCCGGTGAGTTTGAACAGGGCGGAGAACATGATTTCCGGGTCTTGCACCACCAGAATCGCGGCGCGGTCGGCGGAAAACTCGGCTTTTCGCGTCCATTCCATCAACGCGGCTTGTATCGGAAACGAGAATAAATCGCCCTTGCCCATTCGCAAGTCGCCGATTTTGGCGAACAGTTGAATCATCAGCACCATCAAACGGTACACGGTATGCCCGCAGTGAATATGCCCCATCTCGTGCGCGATAACCGCAAGCAGTTCTTCCTCGGTCAGCAGTTCGACCAGACCGGTGTGCAACACCATCGTCGGGTTGTCGCGCCCCAAGGCGAAAGCGTTGGCGACCGGGGTTTGCGACACAAAGAGCGACGGTAACGGCAGGTCTAACACTGTACAGGCTTCTTTCAGCAAAGCATGAATACGCGGCAACTGCTTGTCCGTGACGCGCACGGCGGACGCACAC
>JACMIU010000459.1 GCA_014380985.1 Armatimonadota bacterium
CAGCAGGCAGGTCGCCGCGCTCGGCTTCGCCCAACGCCCAAACGCACCGACCCAAGCAGTCCGCGCTCCCTTTAGGTTCTAAAAACTGACGATGGTAGCCCGCGAAATTGCGGAACCAACCGTCGCCGCCGATGCCATCACCGGACCCCCCGCACGTTTCGCCGACCGGCGTCCCGCGTCGCTGCGCCCAAACAAGAAATTGCAAATAACGCCGCAGCAGCGGTTCCGTTTCGGCGCGGCGTTCGGGCGCGACGCGCCAAAGTCGCACCATCGCCAAAAAGGCGCGGGCGTTGTCGTCGGTCGTGTAACCGGTGTGCGGGTCGGGAACCCCGCCCACAGCGTGTTGAATCATGCCGGTATCGTCGGTCATGGTTCGCAGGAAATCGAGAGGCAGAGGACGGCTTTGAAACCGATCCGTCCCCGGTTGTTTTGAAACGAGTGAATACATAGGCATTCCTTTCGTGTCGGCAGGTGCTACCGAGCCACGGCGGTTGCCGCGTTTGTGTTACCCATCGTTACCCGCCGTGCCGGGGCGTTAAACCCGGTTCGTCCGGTTGCTTCGGCGAACATTTCGCCGTAACGTTGTGCCACTTCCGACCAAACCGACGTGCGCCCGAACGCCCACGCGGAGGCTTCCATTTCGGATAGCCACGTGGAGTTGTCGAGCATTTTGCACAGGTTCGCCGCCATCGCACCGGGATCGTTGAACGGCGTTAGCACGCCGCGCCCGTTCTCTAAAAGTTCCTGCGCGTGCAGGTAGGGTGTGGAAAGTACCGGCTTGCCTGCCGCGACCGCGTAGGCTAACGTGCCGGACGTAATCTGATTCGGGTTCAGGTAGGGCGTGACATACACATCGGTGGCGAGAAGCCAGTCGGTGAGTTCGTCTAAGGCGAGATACTGATTCACGAAGTGAACGCGGTCGGCGATTCCGGCGTCTGCCGCCTGCTTCATCAGCCCTTCGCGGTACGATTCGCCCGAATGGCGCACAACGCCCGGATGTGTCGCTCCCAGAATGTAGTAGTGCAGGGTCGGATGCGCGTCGGTGTTCGCGGCGACGGCGGCAATAGCGTGTTCCAAACCCTTGCCGGGGCTAATCAAGCCGAACGTTGAAAGCACGGTTTGCCCCTCGACCTGCAACCGGGCGCGAACCAAGCCGCGCCGTGACCGCTCGACGTTCGGAGTTCCGTGCGGGATCACCGAAACGTCGCTCGCGTGGATGCCATAGCCGTTCTTCAGGAGCGGCAGGGCGCGGGAGTTCAGCACCACGAGCCGCGACGAACGCTCGACGACTTCGCGCAGGGCTTTGGCATAATGCGCTTCGGGTTCCGGCAAAACAGTATGCGTCGTCACCACCACGGGAACGCTCCCGGCGAGTTCGTCTAAAAAGTAGTTGAGATAATTGCCGCCTTCGCCGCCGAAAATGCCGTGCTCGTACTGCACATTCACGAGGTCGAACCCGGCGCGCTTGATGGCTTTCGCAACGGCTACGTATTCTTCAGGCGAATCCTGAGCGATTAAATGCGACACGGGCCAGCCATAGCCGGTGGCTCTGGCGTCCTCGCCGGGCGCGGTCATTGCAATCACGGTCGGCGGTGCGGCAAGCGTGTTGGTATGAACGGCGGAAACCACGTCCTGCGTGTAAGTCGCAATGCCGCACTTGCGCGGCGGGTACGTGCCGAGGTGCGCGATTCTCATACCGTTTAGGGGGCCGTCGGCGATGGCGACGCCTTCGGGGGCGGGAACATATGCCGGGGCGGGCTTCGCGGTTCCCGCGTTGCGGGCAATGGCAAACTGTGCGTTCTTGATCGGATTCATCAAACTTCTCCTTTACAGATGAAACGAGTTTCACCTTATCGCTGCCCACTAAAAATGATGTTATTTTTCGTCACGCAGAACGTGGGCAGACGTTCCGCGCCAAACGAGACTGTTCTAAAAAGCCTCTAAAAGCGGAAACGACATAGTTCCCCCGCGACCGCAACACTGCGAATCAGACGGGCGCGACAATGCGGAGTGGTCTGGTGACTACCGATACCAATTCACACAATGGAAGGGGTAGTACGAAAGTTCTACCCGTGTTTATATCATACTAAACAATTACCGCGTTCGATTTCGCACATAGAATTAATTCCCGAAAATAATTCGCGTTAAACCGTAACCACCGGTTCGCACCTGGCGTTTGACAAGTAACACCGCTTGAAAAGGTATCCGAATCCGATGAAAATGTCTCTACGCAGAAAATTGTTTTACGGAGCGACGCTCGCCGTAGTCGCCGCGCTTTTACTCCTACCATCTACCGGCTGGTTGGCGCGGCGTCAATTGCTCCCTTTGACGCTCCCAGATACGGCGCGAAGCCTGTTTCTCGTGAGCGATAAGGCGAAGCGGGATGTGTGGGAAGCCGATTATCAGAAAGCGATTCGTCAAAACAGTGACGCTTTTAACCCGCGCCTCGCCTACGCTTTTGCGTCCGCCGACAATGCGGAAGTTTTGCGCCGCTTGGAAAAACTCGACGCCGCGTTCCCGAACAATCCCGTGGTTCTCGCGGCACTTTTGAAAAGACAGATGACCGGCGTGGTGAAACTGAACCGCGTGGAACAAGACCTGCTCACCGATGCCGAGCGGAAGGAGCGCGACTCCAAAAACTTCTACCTGCACCCCACCGTGGAAAACGATCCGGTTGCTGTAGCGCGGTTTGTCGCTCTTGCCGAGCAGGGCGAACAGTTGGAACCGCGAAACGCTTTCTTTCCCGTGATGGCGGCATGGGGACGATTCGCGGCGCGGCAGGATGACGCGGCACGGGCGGCGTGGCTTCGCGCCGCGCAAAAACCGCTTTGGGATAGTCATGATACCGAGCCGGTCGCGGCACGGTGGGAACTGAGCACTGCCATGAATAACGGCGTGGAAGCCGGGTACGTATCGCGCATCG
>JACMIU010000460.1 GCA_014380985.1 Armatimonadota bacterium
CCGGGTTTACCGGTTGACGCGGGGTTCGCGCCCGTGCTATGCTTAACAAAGTTCATAAAAGCAAAATGGTTATCCATTTGAAAAACCGCTTTTGCAACGCAGAGAAGAATTACCATGCCAAACAATTTCAGCCCCCTGCGCTGGGGCATTATCGGACCCGGCGCGATTGCCAAACGATTCGCGGACGATGTTTCGCCGCTTCCCGACCACAAGATTTACGCCGCCGGTTCCCGCGACAAAGCGAAGGGCGACGCCTTTTTAGCCAAATACGGCGGGGGCAACGCTTACGGCTCCTACGAGGAACTGGTTGCCGACCCCGACGTGGACTGCGTGTATGTCGCCACTCCGCACCCGTTCCACAAAGAACACGCCCTGCTTGCCCTCCGCGCCGGAAAGCCGGTGCTGTGCGAAAAGCCGTTCACCGTGAACCTTGCGGAAGCCGAGGAAGTCGTTGCGGAGGCGCGAAAGAGCGGCGTGTTTTTGATGGAAGGAATGTGGTCGCGGTGCTTTCCGGCGATGCGAAAAGCGCGGGAACTCGCCGCGTCCGGCGCGATTGGCAAACCCCGTATGATCGAAGCCGACTTCGGTTTCAAGGGCGGCGACACTACCGACGCGGGCGTTCTGAACGTCACCAACCCGAACGGTCGCTTGTTCGACGTGAAACTTGCCGGTGGCGCGTTGATGGATGTCGGCGTGTATGTCGTGTCGCTCGCGCAGATGTTTTTCGGAACGCCGGACAGAATCAAGGCGGTGGCGACCCTCGGCACGACCGGCGTGGACGAAAACACTGGCATCGTTTTAGGCTTTCCCGGCGGCGAAGTCGGCATTTTGTCCACGTCGCTCCAGACCACGACGCCGTTTAAGGCGACGCTTCTTGGCACAAATGGCAAAATCGAGATTCACTCGAACTGGTGGACGGCGAAAACGCTCACGGTTCACCGCAGCGGGCAGGACGCCGAAACGATCACCGAACCCTTTGGCGGCGGCGGGTTCCAGTTCGAGGCGATGCACGTTGCCGAATGTTTGCGCGGCGGTTTGACCGAGTCGCCGATTATCACGCTCGAAGAAACGCTCTCAATTATGCGGACGCTGGACGCGATTCGCGCCGAAATCGGCTTGAAATATCCTATGGAGTAGTGTGGAGTAAGAATGAAAACTGGAACGATTGCCGGGCTGGACAAGCCCGTTTCCCGCATTGTGCAGGGAATTATACAGATTAGCGACAAGGGCGAAGAGGGCTTCCCGATGATGGACGCGGTGTACGAGTCGGGCATAAACGCCTTTGATACCGCGCACGTCTACGGTGGTAAGGACGCTTTCGTCGGTCGCTGGATGGCGTCGCGCAACCTGCGTGACAAAATCGTCGTGCTGGCGAAAGGTTGCCACCATAACGACGTGCGCCGCCGCGTCACGCCCTACGACATCGGAGCCGACCTGCACGATACGCTCGCACGGATGAAGACCGATTACGTTGACCTGTACGTTTTGCACCGCGACGACCCTGATTATCCCGTGGAGCCGATTGTGGACGCGCTCAACGCCTATGTCAAGGAAGGCAAAATCCGGGCGTTCGGCGGTTCTAACTGGTCAACGGCACGGGTGAAAGCGGCGAACGATTACGCCAAAGCATCCGGGCAAATCCCGTTCGCGGTCTCATCGCCGAACTTCTCACTCGCCGAGCAGGTCGAGGAGCCGTGGGATAACTGTGTGACGATTTCCGGTCCCGGCGGCAAACCCGCCCGCGACTTTTATGCCGAAAACAAAACGCCCTTGTTCACATGGTCGAGTATGGCGGGCGGTTTCTGGTCGGGCAAGTTTGAACGCGAAACCTACAAGAAGTACGAGGAAACCGGCGATTACTTCGAGAAGTTAGCGGTCAAGTGCTATTGCTACCCGCAAAACTTCGACCGGTTAGACCGTGCCAAAGAGATAGCGACGAAGCGCGGCTTAACGATTCCGCAAATCGCTCTTGCCTACGTATTGTCGTACCCGCTTGATATTTACGCTTTAGTCGGATCGGCGACGCCGGACGAACTAAAGGCGAATATCGCGGCGTCAGAAGTCGCCCTGACGCCGGGCGAACTGGCGTACCTTGACCTTCAAGCCGACAGCGCGGACTAAAGCCGAGATGGGGCGCGATAGTATTGTCGCGCCCCGTTTGCGCTAACGGCTGGCTTCGCGTTCGGCAAACGTGCCCGCGAGCGCATCAACGAGGCGATCCTGCCAATCTTCGGCACTGCCCACGATATGCGGGTATTCGCGCTGGAAGTCCTCCCACTCCACGCGCCCTTCCGTCAGTCGTAGTAGCGGCGCGGTTTGCCGGTGCGAGCGATACCACTCATCCGTTAGTAGCACCGAATGAAGCAGATCCCACGGCAGGGCAACGCGCTCCGCGAGAAGCGTAGCGTCGTAGATGTCTTTGCCTTGCGTATAGGCATCGGTTTCGAGCCACAGGATTTTCCACGCCAACGACTCTTGGGGGCTTGCCGCCAGCACCGGTTTACCGTCGCTCCACGGGTACGGCAGTACCACCGGGGCGGGCGGCGTTCGCAGGGTTTCGTTGAAAACAAAGTCCATCTGCACCGTGCCGACCGGCAAGCCGTCCACCTGCCACGGGAAAACAAGGCGTGTGCCGGGGGCGCGGTCGTATAGCCAAATAGGGTCTTGCGCGATTTGCGCGGACAGTAGCACCGCTTCCGACACCAACGGCTTCGCTGTCGCGGCAAGTACAATGTCGCCCATCAAAGCCGAGGCGAACTCGTCCGACACATCTACCGTTTCCGGCACGATCACCCAGTCCATGTCGCCGGGTTCGCGGGCATCGTCGCCGAGCCACGCGGTCAGGAGCAGACTGCCACGTAGCACCAAGTTCGCCGACTGCGGGAGCCGTGATACCACGCCGATCAGGTGCCGGATCACATCGCGCCGCGCCCGATGCCAGCGCGAAGCGTCGGCGTCGCTCTCGAACACCGGGTCGGTCAGTCGGAAGCCACGGGCGAAATGTTGCAGTGCCGGGTCGAATACCTCCCGGTTGCCGCCCTGCTCACTCGCGGGAAAGCCCGCCGGGTAGGGCGTTGATACAGCGGTTTGCTTCTTCGGAGTGCTACCGGAGGCTTTTTCTAAAGCCGTCGCCAGCCAGTTTATCATGGTGTTAGCCATCCTTTATCCTCGGTTTCGTTCGAGTCGTAAATCACGTATTCTTCCTCGGTTTCCAGTACCTCATGCCCCAGCGGAGTCAACGCGGCAAGCAGAGCGAGCAGGTTCCGATGTGCCGTTTCGCGCCCCATGCGGTAGCCACGCACGGTCACGAAGCGTTCGCGGTTACCGTCGGCGCGTTCCTTGTTGGCGTTGCGCGACAGGTGCGCCCCGTGGCTTTCGGCGACCTGCGTTAGCGCGGCGATGTCAGCGGTCGGCGGCAACAGCAACTTAATGTGCGCCTCGAAATAGCGGCAGGGCGGTGCGGTTTGTGCCGCTTCATCAGACTGCGGCACGTCCGTTCTCGTCGGCGCGGTTTCGATTTTGGTGCGCGTTACCGCGAAGCCGTCCGCCGCCAAGCACTGCGCCGCGGCTTTAGCCACGCCCTGCGCGGTTCCCAAGTCGCTGCGCACGTGCCGCGTCAGCATCGGTTGCGAAAAGGTGTCGCCACGCGACAGGACAATGTGCAGATATTTCCAGCCGATGGCTTCGGCGTGTGCTTGCAGACGTTGCCGCGCCGCGCCCTCGTGAGTGCCGCTTAGCGTCAGGTGTATCTCCAGCATTCCCGCGAAAGTCATTGGTTTTGTTCCTGCCTTCTTTATCGCGCCGGAACGCCCTTCGCTAAACTATTTCACGCTTACGGACATGACATTATTGTCCGCCTCCCGGTCAATCAGCGTGTTGTACGGGTCAATGCCCGCCTTCGCCGGTTCGCCGGATACGTCAAGCGTGAACGTTTCGCCGCCCGCTTTGATCACGCGCTTCGCAAAATACAGCGGCTTACCGAGTGTGTTTTTATCGGCACCTGACTTTGCCGCCGCGAAAACGCCGACCGCCACCGGGTAGGTCAGCGTGGCTTCGGTTTCGACACCTTTGCCGTCGGAGTACGCTTTGCTCGCCGACACCTGTATCGTTACGCGGTACTTATTTTTTCCCGTTTTCTTTTTCGTCGCCGAAGTAATCTCGCAGTCGTACAAGGTGATGCGTTCAAACAGGTCGGACAGGTATGCCCGCGATTTCGGCGGGGTCGCCGCCTCCAAATACTCCAGTAGTTCGGGCGCGGTCGGGTACGGCGCGGTCGCATACGCCTTGTCCCGCACGAAGCGTGACAACGTTTGCGTTAGTTTCTCATGCCCTATCTCCTCGCCGAGCGCGTAAAACGTCAGCGCACCTTTGGAGTAGTGGATGTATTGTTGTCCCTGCGTTCGCACCAATGGCTCCTCGTTTTCGCGTTCGTCGCCGCGTCCGTCCAGATACCGGTCTAACTCGTAGGCAAGGAACCGCCGCGCCTGCCCCTTGCCGTAGCGTCGTTGCATTACCATCAGTGCCGAGTATTCCGCGAGCGATTCCGACAACATTTCCGCGCCCGCGACATCCGCGCCGACGACTTGATGCGCCCACCACTGGTGCGCGACCTCGTGCGCGGTAACGAAATACGGGTAATCAATATCCCCCTTTACGTCGCTCACGCGGGCGATAAAGCCGATGCCTTCGCTGTACGGCACGGTATTTGGGAACGACTGCGCGAACTCGGCATATACCGGAAACTCGACGATTCTCAGTTGCCGGAACTGGTACGGCGAAAACGACTGCGAGCAGTACGTCAGCGACGCTTTCGCGCCTGCCATCATGCGGTCTAAATTGTACGGGTGCGCCGGATGATAGTAAATCGAAAGCGCGACTTTTTCGCCGTTTCGCGCCGTCCACGTGTCCTTCTTAATCTTGTATCGCCCCGACACGAACGTATAAAAGTTCAGAATCGGCGCGTCCATTTTGTAGCGGAAACACCGTCGCCCGTTCTCCGTCCATTCTTTTTGCAGGTAGCCGGGAGCAAGCGCGATTTGATCCGGCGCGGTGCGAACGATGGCTTCAAAATCAATCCAATCGGCGTCGTCGCTGATGTACGGGTTTTGCCGTGCCGCCTTATCAGACACGGGGGCGCGGCGCGGTCGGGACGGCAAACCCTGTTTTTTCCGCCCGGACTCGTCGCCAATCTCACTTTCCGACCGGTAGCCGATATGCGGGGCGGGCATCGTCAAAAACGTGCCGTTCGCGGCAATATCGGTGTTCAAGTTGTCGTTCG
>JACMIU010000044.1 GCA_014380985.1 Armatimonadota bacterium
TGCGCAGGATACACAAGCCGAAGGCTCCCACCGGAGGATGGAACATCCCCGAACCGCTATCGTTTTAGTGGTCGTCCTTCGCGTCTGGGTCAGTCGGCATCGCGCCCATCAGCCCCGAATCGGTGTCGCCCATCATCGCCGCCACCGCGCCGTTTTGCGTTGCCCGCTCCTCTTTCGGCAACTGTGCCGCGCAGGGTGTGCCGAACAACGGTTGCGCGAACGGCAGGTGCGTGTCGCCGCGCGCTAAGATATGCGCTCCGTTCGTGCTTCCCGTCTCCGCGTCGGGAACCGCGCCGTCGTGTTGCCCCCACTGCGTGAAAGAACGCGCATTGCAGTAATGCGACACAAACGAGCGGCGATACCTATCCGCCGAAAAGTTTTTCTTCGACCGGTGCAGAACGTGACCGCCGAAAAACACTACGTCGCCCGCCTTCGCCGGAACCAGAATCTGGTCGTAGCGGTTCGCTACTGGCGATAAATCGTTGGCGTCGTCGTTCGGATCCGACGTTCCGGCGACATAGGCGATATTGCCGATTTGTGTGTCGCCATGCCCGTAGCCGTCCTTCGGCGGATAGACCGGCTCGGCATTCGAGCGCTTCGCAAACCACATCGCCCCATTGAGTTCGTCGCAATCGTCCACGGCAATCCACGCCCCGCAAAGCGTGTCTGGCGCGGTCGGAATGTAGTACGAGTCCTGATGCCAGCCCTGCCCCGGCTTGCCCGGCGGCTTCAGAAACAGCATCGTTTGTAGCGCGAGGACATCGGGTCCGACCAACACCTCCATCACGTCCAGCACGCGGGGATGAAGCAGATACCGTTCGTGCAACGCGAGTTTGCGGTGGAGCATATGCAGGCGTAGAAAGTATTGCGCTTTTTCGTCCGGCGACAGGTGCGCGGGCGGAGCCTCCAAACCCTGTACCGATGTGCCACCGTCGCCGCTGATGTCGCGGGGGCGCATTTCGCGGTTCTGCTCCGGCAATTTGCCCTGCATCAAGTCCTCGGTATGCTCGCGCAGTTCGGCGACTTCGGCGGGTGAAACCAAGTTTCGCACCACCAGATACCCGTCGCGGCGAAAAGCGCGGTACTCGTCCACGGAAACGCGGTAGCGGTTGGCGCGACACAGCGAGAGCCAATCGGAAGTATCGGCGGGGGAACGTTCCCCCCAAACGGAAATACCGGCGGAGTCGGAAAACATATTTTTGATTCGTCCTTTTGCGCCTATCGGCGGTGATAACACTATTTTAACCGGCGACAAAGCGGTTTACCATGCCCCGAAATGTTTTCTTTTTGCCTGTTTTTGATATTTCACCTGCTTGTCGGCAGAAACTGCGGCGGCGTGGGTTCCCCGCGCCTGATTCACCTGTAACGATACTGTTACGATGGCTTGGTACGATATAGCCATGGAACCCAATACTCTTTCGGAAGCCGTGACGCCGCCGAACCCGCTTCGCGGCCTCGCGCAAAACGCGCTTCGTCGTATCGTCGACACCGAAAGAAGCGGCGTGGAAACCGTTCGCACCCACGCCGTTTTCGACCACGATGCCGATCATTACCTGCTCGTCGCCGAGGGCTGGCAGGGTTACCGGCGCGTCTACCGCACCCTCGCGCACGTTGCCCTTATCGGCGATTGTTTGCATATCTACGAGGACGGCACGGTGGAAGGTGTCGCCGCGCATTTGTACGCGGCGGGCGTTGCGCCGGAATCCATCGTTTGCGAATGGACGACGTTGCCGCCTCCCGCCTAACGCGGGGCGATTCGCAAAAGGCGCGTTAGCGGAACCGTGCCGCGACCTTCCATCACTTCGCGGCGCAGGTCGGACGCGGTTTGCCCGAACGCTTCCTTAAACCGGCGCGAAAAGTGGAACGGCGACGCGAACCCGCACAGGGACGCGATTTCGCCGACGCTGAAATTGGTGCGAACGAGAAGTAGGGCGGCGCGGTCAAGGCGTAGGAGGCGCACGGTTTCGGCGGGCGTGTGGTACGTGTGCGCGGTGAAAAGGCGGCACAAATGCTCCGGCGACACGCAGGCGACATCCGCGATAGCGGACAGCGGCAGGGCTTCGGCGGGCGCATCCTCAAGCCGCGATGCGATAAATGCCATCGCCCGCGTCAGGGCTTCCGGGTACGCCGCGCTTTCCACACTGCCGGTTACGGCGTTGTCGCCGAGAACGAACGCCGCAA
>JACMIU010000461.1 GCA_014380985.1 Armatimonadota bacterium
CCTGAATATCGTTCACGGTACGCGGGTCAATGTTGGCGAACGGCTCGTCCATCAGGATGAACGCCGGGTCAGTCGCAAGGGCGCGGGCGATTTCGATACGCCGCCGCTCGCCGCCCGACACGGCATAGGCGCGGGTTTCGGCGATTTTCGTGATATTGAGTTCGTCCAAAAGTTGCATCCCCCGGTCGCGGCGTTTGTTCGCGGGAAACCCGACGAGTTCCAGTACCAGCAGTATGTTTTCCAAAGCCGTAAGTTTGCGGAAAACGCTCGGCTCCTGCGCGAGATAGCCGATACCGCGCCGCGCCCGTTGGTACATCGGAAGGCGCGTAATATCCGCGCCGTCAAGGAGAATCTTGCCCGAATCTGGCTTCGTTATCCCGACCGTCATGTAAAACGTTGTGGTTTTGCCCGCGCCGTTCGGACCAAGTAACCCGACGATCTCGCCCTGCGAAAACGAGATAGAAACGCCGCCGACCACGGGGCGGCCGCGATAGGTTTTTTTCAGCAACTGCGTTTCGACAACGCGGCGTTCGTGAGGGGGTGGGGGAATGCTCACGGTTTCTCCCCTTTCGGAGCCGCTTCTACCGGTTGCCCGGTCATCGTGCCGCTCCCGTTATTGCCTACCGCCGAGAACGCCAAATCACCGTTCGGCAGAAAATCGAAGCTCGCCGTGTCGCCCTTGATAATCACTGGACCGACAAAGCCTTTTTCGTAGATTTCGGCGTTTACGCTCCCGGTCAGCGTAATCGCGCCGAGCGCCGCGTTCCCAGTTTTGCTGTAGACCGACTTGTCGCAGGTGGCGATTAGTTTTTGCCCGGTGGCTGGGTTGCGCGACACAAGACGAACCTTGCCGGTGGCAACGATTTCGGTGGGCTTTAACGCCCGGTCGGTTTGCAAGCGAATCGTCGCCGCCGATACGTCGTAGGGCTTCGAGGTAATCTCCACGTTACCTCCGGCGACGGCACGGAACGTGGTTTCAAGGCTTTTGTTATTGGTTTTGCCCGCGATAGTGTGAAAGCGGATTTTGACTTCGCCGAGTTGCAGGGCGCGTTGTTGCGCCGCAACCGGCGAATAAAAAGCACCGGCAAGTAGAGCGCAAACAAGAGCAATCGCGGGGAAGGGTCGTATCATATTAAAAGTTGCCTACGGCTTGTTTTTCGCCGTCGTTGGTGAGCAGGAAGTTTTGCAAATCGGTGTTGCCGGAAAACGATGTTGCCGGGATACTCCAAACATTCGCCTTTGATAGCGTCACGTTGCCGCGCCCGGTAATCCGGTCGGTGTCGTAGTTCCACAGCACGGTGTCGGCGCGGAGCGTATCGAGAGCCACGGCATCGGTGCGGAGCGAACGTGTAATCACGTTGCCAGTTGCGGTTAGGGTACGTTTGGCTTGGTCGGCTTTCATCTTGTCGGCGGTCACGGTCGCTACCGCCTTGTTGTTCTGAAACAGCGTCGCCGTGCCTTTCGTCAGTTCGCCTAAGGTGTCCGCGCCGGTGGCACCGGTCGCCGCGCCGGATTCGGCGCGAATCTGCGCGACGCGGTTGCCGTCTTTATCGCTCCAACCGAACGTTGGCGCGTCGGCGACCGCGCCCAAACGCGGCGGCGACGCCACCGATGCAGACACGGGGCGCGGCGCGTCTTTCGCGGGGGCGCAACCGACA
>JACMIU010000462.1 GCA_014380985.1 Armatimonadota bacterium
ACGCCCGGCACACTGCAAAAGTGTGCCGGGCGTTACGCTTGCCTATGTGCTTACGACGCCGGGTACGACTGTGCGCCCCCGTCCGCAATCTTGCGGTCGGTGTCGCTCGGCTTCGTCGGCTCGACGCGCCGGGGTTCCCTCCGGTTTGTCGCGTCGGAATCCGTCGCTTCGGTCGCGCCCGAACCGCCGTTACCTTCGTCCACGTCGCTATCGGGGTCGGGCGGGAAGAACCGGCGTTTCAGTTTCGTGAAGCCCTGCGTCATGTCGTCGAACAACGTGTAGAAAACCGGCGTTGCGACAAGTGTCAGCAGGAGCGACAGGGTTTGCCCGCCGACAATCACCGAACCCGTGGCGCGGTTGGTTCCCGCACCGACCCCCGACGACACCACAAGCGGCATGATACCGGCAACGAACGCGATAGTCGTCATCAGAATCGGGCGCAACCGGTCGCGGCTTGCTTCCAAAACCGCCTTGTTGCGCTCCAAACCGCGTTCGCGCAACTGGTTCGCGTGGTCTACCTGCAAGATACTGTTTTTCTTCACGATTCCGAACAACACCAGAATACCGAGCATCGAGTAGATGTTCAGCGATCCGCCCGTCAAAATGATGGACAGAATCGCAAACGGAACCGTCAGCGGCAACGCCAGCAGAATCGTGATCGGGTGAACCCACGACTCGAACTGCGCGGCGAGAATCAGGTACATGAACACAATCGAAAGCAGGAACGCCGCGCCGAACGCGCCGAATGTTTTGCCCAGTTCCCGCGACCGTCCGACGTACTCGCCCTTGTAATCGGGACCGAGTTTCTGGTCGGCGAGCATTTTGTTAATCTGCTCCTGCACTGTGCCTTCCGACGTACCCGGCAAAAGGTTCGCCGATACCGTGACCGAACGCTGACGGGCGTACCGCTCCACCACCGACGGCGCGTCGTCGTTCTTGAACTGCGTCACCTGATCGAGCGTCACGCCCCCGGCTTGCGCCTGATTTTGCGACGGAACCGTGAACAGTTTTAGCGAGCGTTCTTGATCGCGGAACTCCGGCAACGCTCGCACATTGATGTCGTAGCGGCGACCGTTCTGGTTGAACGACGATATATCCGACCCGGCGGTCGCAATCCGCAAGGCGGACGCCACATCGGTTGCCGATACGCCGAGGTCTCCGGCACGGGCGCGGTCAATCGCCACCGACAGTTCGGGCTTGCCGACCACTAAGGACGTGTCGGCGTCGGCGATACCCTGTTGTTTCTTCAGCACATCCACAATACTCGTGGCGGCTTTTTCGAGCTTGTCAAGGTCGGGCCCCGAAATCACAAACTGGAGACCGGCTTGCGCCCCACCGCCGAAAGCGTTCGGCGGCGACACCAGCGTTCGCAGTTCTTTGGGGTACTTCGGCAGGACTTTGGTGCGCACGATAGCCATCAATTCGTCTTGCGACTTTTTCGATTTTCGCTCGTCTACACTTCGCAGACGCACCAGAATATCGCCCTTGTTTTGCGTCTGGTTACGGTCGGAACCCACGGTAAGCACGGTGTCTTCCACATCCGGCACATTTTTGCGGATGTCGGAAGCAATCGTTTCCATCAGGCGGGTCGTGGACTGAATCGAGCGATCTTCGGTCGCCCGCACCGACACGATAAACTGCGACTCGTCCTCGTCGGGCAGGAAGTTTTTCGCAACGATTCCCATCATCGGCACGGTAGAACCGAGCGCGACGAAGCAGATAATCACGATTACCCAGCGATGACCGAGTGACCATGTCAGAACATCGTGGTACACCTTTTCCAGTTTGCCGAACGCGCCGACATACGCCCGGCTACCGTCGGGGTTATCCGGTAGTTCCTCTTCGGTTTTCTTCGGCGTTTTCAGCCAGCGCGATGCGAGCATCGGGGTTAGGGTGAAGGCGACAATCAGCGACACACCGATAGCAAACGCCATCGTCAAGCCGAACGATGCGAGGAACCGCCCCACGATGCCAGTCATGAATGCAACCGGCAGAAACACCGCGATTAGCGAAAGTGTCGTGGCAAGAACGGCGAGACCAATCTCTTTTGTGCCTTCAATCGCCGCTTCCTTCGGCTTCATCTTCTTTTCTTCGAGAAACTTGTAAATGTTCTCGATCACGATAATCGCGTCGTCAATCACGATACCGACCGCGAGCGTCAAGGCGAGCAGGGTAATCACGTTCAGCGTGAAGCCCTGCGCCCACATCAGCGCGAACGTCGCAATCACCGACGACGGAATAGCGAGCGCGGAAATCAGCGTCGTGCGCCAGTTCCACAGAAACACCAGCACCACGCCCGACGCCAAGAACGAGCCTAAGATAAGGTGTTCTTGCACGGTATGCACGGCGGCTTTAGCAAAGACCGATTGATCGTTGGTAATTTTCGTCGAGTAGCCCGCCGGAAGCGATGCCTTGAACGATTCCAAACGCTCCTTGACAATATCCACCACCGCCACTGAGTTCGCCCCGCTTTGCTTGCGAACCGACAAAATCACGGCGGGTTTGCCGTTTAGCGACGCGAGCGACGTGGTTTCCTCTTCGCCGTCCTCGATAATGGCGACTTCGCCGAGCCGGATGGCGCGGGTTCCGGTTTGCTTCACGACGATATTTCGCAGTTCGGCTAAGGTTTCGGCGCGGGAACGGGTACGCACGGAAACGCGCCGGTCGCCTTGATCGAGGAATCCGCCGGGAACCTGCGCGTTCTGCGCCCGAAGCGCGTTCTGCAGGTCAATCACCGACAAGCCGAGGCTACGCAACCGGTACGGGTCTACCTGCACATTGATCTGGCGCAACCGTCCGCCGATAATCTGCACCTCGCCGACGCCGTTTTGCGACTCGATTTGCGGGCGAAGCGTTTTGTCGGCGTACTCCGTCAGGTCGCGGATACTCGCGCCTTCGCCCGCTAAGACAAACTGAATCACCGGGGACGAGTCGCCGCCGATTTTCAGCACTACCGGGCGTTCGGCTTCGTCGGGCAGGTTGCGAATCGCTTGGTCAATTTTCGACCGAACATCCGCCGCCCCGGTGTCACCGTTGGTTTCCAGCGTGAACTGAATCTGCACCACGGAGATACCCTCGGACGACGACGATTGAATCGTGTCAATTCCGGCGACCGAACCAATCTGCTTTTCGAGTTCGTCGGTGACTTCGCTATCCACCTCTTCCGGGGTCGCGCCCGGAATCACGGTGGTAATCACCGCCGAGGGAAAGTCAATCGTGGGGAACCGGTCAATGCCGAGTTGCGGCACGGCGAACGCGCCGACCACCACGAGCATCAAGATAATCACGCCCGCGAACACGGGACGATTCACGCAAAGTTTTGCCAATGCTTGCATAAGTTTGTGCTTTCATTAAAATTGTGCGTTGCTTACTGACCGGTTGCCCCGGTTTCCGTGCCGTTGTTATCTTGCGGTGCCTGCCCACCTTGCGGGGTTCCCGAACCGTTTGCGTCCGAAGCGTCGGTTCCAGTCTCGCCCTCGGTTTTCGGCGTCTCGGCTTTCACCTTGTCGCCTTCTTTCACGCCGCGTTGCCCGACAACAATCACGTTCGCGCCCGCCGGTAGACCTTCTACCTGCACCCGCGCCGCATCGGATGTGGTAATGCCGAGCGTCACGATTTTCTTCTCCACGACGCCGTTGTTTTCGGTGTAAACGGTGGCGCGTGTTTGCGAGTCCTGATCCCGAATCAGTGCCTCGACTGGAACCGTGACGCTGCCCGGTAGTCGTTGCGTGACGATTTCGCCGCGGGCGAACAAACCGGGGCGAAGTGCGTTGCCGACGTTCGGCAGTTGGATACGGGCGTTAAACGTGCGCCCGGTAGCGTTGCCGGTCGGAAACACTTTCACTACTTTGCCGGTGAAAACGCGGTTCGGGTACGCATCGAGTCGAACGTTCGCCTGTTGCCCCTGCCGAACGTTTGCAACGTCTTGCTCGTTGATTTGCGCTTCAAAATACACTGTGTTCAAGGCGACTACCTGCGCGACCGACGTGCCGACTGCGGCTAACTGCCCCGGCTCGATTTTGCGGTCGGAAATCACGCCGGTAATCGGACTGCGTAGCGACGCATCGCCCACCGCCCGTTGCGCGACTCCAAGCGCGGCTTGCGCTTGCGAAACACTCGCCCGCGCCGACGAAATATCGTCCTGCCGGAGCGAGACATTGGAGCGGTTCGCCTCTGCTTGGCGCAAAGCCCCCCGACTTCGTGCGACCTGCGCTTCTTGCGCGGCGATATTTTCCGTGCGTCCGCCCTCGCGGATCAGCGCAAGCTGTTGCTTCGCCGAGTTCAGCGTCGCTTGCGCCACCTTTTCCTGCGTGACGTACTGATCCAGCGTGATCGCGGCGGTCGCGCCTTCCTTAAACAATTCGGCGTAACGCTTTCGGTCGGACTGCGCTTTGTCAAAGTTCGCTTGCGCTTGCTTGACGTTGTTCTCGGCGACAATCACTTCCTGCGAACGCTGGGGCGTGCGGACTAAAGCGAGTTGCGCTTGCGCGGCAAGTAGTGCCTCCTGCGCGTCTTTTACCGCGACATCGGACGTGGTGCGCTGTGTTTGGTACGTGGTTTGCGCTTGTTCCAGCCGAACACGGGCGGTATCTACGTTCGCCTGTGCCTGTTCTACCTGCCTTTGTAAATCGCTCGTGTCGAGTTGCGCCACGACCTGACCGGCTTGCACCGTGTCGCCTTCGCGCCCCGATACCGACACCACGCGAGCCGTTACCTTCGGAAACAGTTCCACCGACTGAAGTGCGATGAGCGATCCCGTAACCGGCACGAGGCGTAGCACGGTTTCGCTTCCGGCGGGAACCGTCGTGACCGGAGTCGGCTGATTCGCCGCCTGTGCCTGTCCTGCTTTTTTCGCGGCGGCATCCTCTTTCGGGGCGCAACCGGCAACCGTGAACACGGACGCGATTGCGGCGATTAGTAACATTTTGTTTCGCATAACTGTCCTTATTGTCCTTTACACCGGCTCCCCGGTAGCACGGCTAAGTCGGGCGAGTGCGCCCAGATAGTCGTAGCGAGCGTTGACCTGATTGGTCTCGGCTTGCGTCAGCGCGGTTTGCGCGTCGTTGATTTCGAGTTGGGTTCCGACGCCCGCCTGAAAGCGGACATTGGCGAGGCGCAACGCTTCGCGGGCTTGCGTCACGGTTTGCGCGTTGGTGCTTTGCCGCTCGAAAGCGTCGCGCACCGCGATAATCGCCTGTTGCACCTCGGCTTTGATGCCGCGCACAAACTGGTCTTTTTGAATCAGCGAAGAGCGTTCGTCCGAGCGGGCGGCTTTCACCGCCTCGCGGGTCGCGCCGCCATCGTAGAGCGGAATCGAAAGCGTGAGTCCGAGGGAACCCGTATCCTTGTTCGTGCCGAACGCCGGAGCGGTAAAGTTGTACGCGCCGTTCACTGAAGCGTTCAAATACGGCTCCAAGTTGCGGCGGGCAAGACGCGTGTTTTTCACCGACTTCAAGATATTCGTGTCGGCTTGATAGTATTCGGGTCGTCGGTCAAAGGCTTGCAACAAAAGCGCGGCTTCGTCAAGCGCGGGAAGCGGTGGGATTTCGGGAATATCGGCTAAATCCACCGGCGTCGAGGGGTCAACGCCCACGGTATTCGCAAAGCCGTTTTGCGCGATTAGCAGTTGGTTGCGCGACTGAATCAGAGCCTGTTGGTTGTTGTCGCGCTGGGTTTGCGCCCGCAGAACATCGAAATCGGAGGCGACGCCCGCATCCCGTTGCGCCGTGGTGACGCGCAGTTGCTCGGTGCTTTGCGCTACCGCCGCCTCGTTGACACGTACAAACGCCGCCGTTCGCAACACATTGTAATAGCCATTTTTCACCGAAAGCGCGGTTTCCTGCCGGAGGCGCAGGATTTCCAAGCGATTTAACGCCTGCTCTAAATCGCCGATTTGTTGTGCGGTTCGCAGGATTCCAGTGATGTCAATAAACTGCGAAATGGTGATTCGTCCCGACGCTTGATCGAGGTTGCCCCCGCCGCCGAAAAGCCCCCCGGTTCCCGTGTCGGGCGTTGTCGGCGTCGTACCGGGATCTTGCTCGGCGGGGTCGGTCGGGGTTCCGGTGGTCTGCCGGGTGGACGCGGCACGAGTTGTACCGCCCGAACTCGCGGTAGTCGCCGCGCCGCCCGTGGACGATGCCGTGGCGGTCACGCCGCCCGACGAACTCACCGCGCTCGCCCCTGAAAGCGTTACCGGAACCGCGCCCGGCGTCACAGTTTGCAGTCCGACCGTGAACGGGTTCTGAATCTGCGACGGCGTGACGCCGCCACTCGCGCCGCCCAAGCCCGATTGACTGTTCAGCAGACGACTGTAGGAAAGTGCGCCGCTGATCTGCGGACCGCGTGCGCCCAAAATCTGCGCGATGGTGGCGTTGGTTTTCACCGCCCGCTCGAACGCGATTAGAATCTGTGGATTGTTCGCGTAAGCGACGGCGAGCGACTGGTCGAGGGTTCGCAAAACGTCGGGCTTGTCCGCGCCCGGCTGTCCCGGTACAAGGGTTTTGAAATCGAAGCGCGTGGTTTTCTGAATGTCCTTCGGCGAAATGCCGAGGCGCACCGTATCGGGGGTTTTGGTCGGTAGTGGGGTCGGGGGCGTCGGGGCGTTTGGCTGTTGCCGCGCCGCCGCATCCACGGTCTCCTGCACCGTGCTTGCCGGGGCGGCGGGAGCGGGGGCGGCTTCCTGCGCCCAAACCGGCGTGGTCAATGACGCGATACCAAGAAACGAAAAAATCAAAGGGTACGTTTTCATGCTTTTTATTCCTCTATAACATCCGCCGCTTCGGGACGGTCAGAATCGGGTTCGGCTTCCACGCGGGCAAGGGCGTCGCCGAACGCCGCCATAAACTCGCGCATCGCCGACAGTTTGCACAACATCAAACCGTTCTTGCCGGGCGCGGACAAAATCAGCATTTTGTCGCCCGGTTCAATATCGAACCGTTTCCGCGCATCGGCGGGTATAACGATTTGACCCCGCTCACCTACGGTAGCGGTTCCAAAAAAATGGTCGTCCCAGTCAAAGCGTGGGGTTTGCGGTTCCGGTTTCATACTTTTCATACACAGATGATTCGTGTGCTGCTTTCCTGTACAACACTTCTACTGCTCCGGTTCCACAAAAATAAAACGAAATATACGGCGGGTTTGATTCACGCTATCCATGCGGACTCTTGCCGCCGAAAACGTTTAATCCCACTACACCGGCGATAATCAGGCAAAGCGAAATAGCCTTACCGAGCGGCATGGACTCCTTGAAAAGAAACACACCGAGAATAGCGACGAGCGCGGTCCCCACTCCCGACCAAACCGCGTAGACCGTGCCGACCTGCATTTGCTTCAAGGATTGCGACATCAGGTAAAAAGCCACGCCGTAGCCGACAACTACCACGAGTGACGGCAGGAACCGAGTGAATCCCGCCGAAAAGCGGAGCGCGATTGTCGCCGCTACTTCAAACGCAATCGCAAACATCAAGGCTATCCATTGTGGTTTCATGACGATAACTTCTCCTTTGCTATTGCCGGTTCGCCCGGCGTCGCTAAGTCGCGCAGTTGTTTCATTACCTTATCCCGCAGTTCGCCTTGCGGGGGCGCGAGTCCGAGCATATCCACGAAAAACAACCCGTCGGCGGCGAGCCGAACCAGCGTCGCGGTAGTCGTGTCTATACCGTCATTCTCGAACTGAGTTTGCCACGATGCGAACGTATCACGGAACTTATCGAGTAGCAGGTGATCTCCGGCGATGGCGGCGATCATTCCGGCGCGAACCTCTGACGATTTGGTGAACCAATGTTCCATGCTGTCGTCCCCCGACGATTGCCGCGCACGTCCGGTTCCTTCCTCACAAACCCCCTCCGTCGCCGATACGTAAGCGCGGATCGTGCGCCCCGCTTCCGGCATTCCCCCCGCCGCGATCTCCGCGTCGCGGCAATCGGCGACCGACGTTTTCCACCCCTGAATATCGGATTCCATCATGGCGACTACCAATGCATTTTTAGTCGGAAAATGGTACAAAATGCCGCCCTTGCTGACGCCCGCTTCCTGCGCCACGGCATCAAGCGTGAGTTTAATCACGCCGTCGCGGGCGACCACGCGCTTTGCCGAAAGCAAAAGGGCTTCGTGCGTTTCGGCGCGTTTGTTGGCAACGATGTATTTTTCTATCATAATTACTGTACCGTCTGGACGGTTTTTTCAAACACGAGGATACTGTACCGTCTGGACGGTTTTTTGTCAAGCGTTGCCCAAAATAATTTTTCGATACCGACGCCGGGTCTTGAAAACGGTGTTTCCCGTTTCGTACCACCGGGTAAAAAAATGCATTCGCGGTTCAACGAAGGGAAACAAACGATGCAACGTAATCGGATAACGGTAGTGATGATAGCTGCTTCGATGATTCTGGCAACCGGAACCGTCGCTAATGCGAGCGACGAATACGGCGGCGGTTGGGCGGTTCCGTCTCTCGAAACATCGCTTTCTATAGGAAGCGACATTATCAACTCAGAGATGATGATGCGAAACGTGAGAAGAAAACAGGGCATATCCAGCGAACCCCGCACGACGAAGCGTAGCCCGCGAAAAACGGTGGCAAAGTCTAAAGCGGCAACGCGCAAGGTAGCCGTGGCAACCGCCAAACAGATCCAAGCCTTCGACGACATCGTCGCGCCGTATGGGTTGCAGGCGAACAACCCCGCCGATGGCTTAACGGCGTACTTGGTGATGGCTTGGGTCGTCGCCAACAAAACCGACTTGCCGACGCCGGAAGCGGTGCGCGGTGTGCAAAACCAGATGACGCAAGGACTGGCGAAAACCAAAACGCAACTAAGCCCCGCGCAAACCAAACAACTCAGGGATTTGATGGTGCTTCAATTTCTGCGCCTCAACGCACGGTGGCGCGAGGTCAAGAATAACGGCGCGGCGTACCTTGCCCTAAGCGACGCGGTGAACAGCGATCTGGGCAAGTACGCTTTGCGCTCGCACGTTCTGGGAGCGTCCGGTCTGATGACGCGGTAGCCACATTTTTCGTTTTTCGTTTAGCAAGCCGGTATGCTTTTGCGATACGGTACGCAATCTTTGCACACAAGCGCGAAAGGAAACGAAAAATGTTGGGTTCTATTATCGTGGGGGAGCGGGTAAAACTCGCACCCCCTTCCCCGGAAATGCTGGAAACATTCTGCCGCTGGTTTGCCGACCGCGAAGTCACGCGCTATTTGGGCGGCACGTACCCGCAGTCGCTGAAAGCGGAGCAGGAGTGGTTCGACAGGATGGCGGCGTCGGACAAGCAGATTCTCTGGGCGACGTTCGCTATTGACGGTGACAACGAACGCCTCATCGGCACAACCGACGTAACGGTGAACTGGCAACACCGCAACGCCGCGACCGGCAATCTTATCGGCGAAAAAAGTGAGTGGGGCAAGGGCTATGGCACGGAAATCGTGCAACTACGCACTGACTGGGCGTTCAGCGATCTGCCGATTGAGAAACTGACCAGTGAGACTTTTGCCGAAAACGTCGGCAGTCGGCGTGTGCTGGAAAAGGCGGGCTACCAGACGGTCGGAATCGCACGGCGCGAAATATGGCGGGAAAACCG
>JACMIU010000463.1 GCA_014380985.1 Armatimonadota bacterium
CGTGGGCGCGGCAACGGGGCGCGACGCCGAAGCGTCCGAACTCGTCAGCGACATGATTGCGCGGTTTGAGAGCGTTAAACTGTCCGCTATGGAGTCGCCAAACCATCCCCGCGTCCTGCTTTTAGAGTGGCCCGAACCGTTATTTTGCGCGGGGCATTGGTCGCCGGAACTGCTCGATTTCGCCCACGCGGTCGCCGCGCCGTGGGACAAGCCCGGCGCACCGAGCCGCATTATTGCGTGGAACGACGTGCTACGCTTCGACCCGGAAGTCATCGTGCTTGCCGCTTGCGGCATGGATGCCGAACGCGGCGCGTGGGAGTCTACGACGCTCACCGATCTGCCCGGCTGGTTTGAACTGCCCGCGGTGCGTTCGGGCGACTGCTACGCCGTGGACGGCAATGCGTACTTCAACCGACCGGGACCGCGCCTCGCCGATTCCGCCGAACTGCTGGCGACGATTCTGCACCCGGAAACGATTCAAACGCCGGTTCCGCCGTACTCGGTGTCGCGCTTTCCCCCCGAAAGCCTGACGCCGCCCGCAGAGGAGTAGGCGAAGAAACGGTATAATAAAGCCGAAGGAAACCCGAACTATGCAAGCCACTTTGACCTTTCCCGGAGCCGACCCCCTTATCATTGACCTGCCGCGAAGCGCGTACAACAGGATGCTATCTCTGTCGCCCGACGACCGCGCCCACTTCGCCGCGATTGGGCTAACCGCTGCGTACAACGCCGCCGATGATGACGAGGACGATGATACGGAACCGACCGAGGAAGACTACGCCGCTATCGGGCGCGGTCTCGCCGATATGGACGCCGGGCGCGTTTCCCCGGCAAATGAAGTTTTCAACGCCATTCGTGCCAAGCACGGCTTTGCCAAAGGAAACAGCCCGATATGACCCTGCCGCTTTATAGCGATTTTTCCGACGGTGGGCAAACGGACTTCGACGCGGCGATTGATTATCTAACGTTTTCGATAGACGCCCTGTACGCCGAGCGGTTCACAGAACGGCTAGGGGAAATTATCAGCGCGCTTGTGGTGCGCGTCGCGCAGGAGATTGCTTCTAACGGAAAGCCGTTCGACCCTACGCACGAGGGCGCGTCGCTCCGCTTTTCGCGTCCCGTTCACCGGGAAACGCTACGAATGGGCAAAACACGAACGCGGCGAAATAGCAGTGGGCTTTGGTACGTTTACTATGCTCTGGAAGACCGGAACGGCGCGGACAAAGCCGACACGCTGGTTATCGTCGCCGTGCGACACAGTGCCGCCGCGCCGTTCGATATTCGCGTTTCCGAGAACGGCGCGCCATGAGCGACCTTGCCCCCCTGTACACCGGCACGGTGAGTTGGGTCTACGACGATTGGCGCGGCGCGTTCTACGAAGCCGGTTTGCCACACGGTAAAATGCTGGAGCAATTAGCTACTGTGATGAGCGCGGTCGAAGTGGACGCGACGTTTTACGGCTTCCCGAAACCGTCCACGCTGAGTGGTTGGAACCGGCAAACCCCCGATGCGTTCCGTTTTTCGTTCAAGGTTCCTCGCGTCGTCACGCACGAGCAACGGCTTTTAGGTGCGACTTCCGACATTGCGATTGACTTCGGCAAGTTGGTGGCGGGCGAA
>JACMIU010000464.1 GCA_014380985.1 Armatimonadota bacterium
TGGTGCATGGCGGCGGTGGCACGGCGAGTTTCCACGGCGATCCCGAAGCCGGTCAACTGCAAATCTGCATCACCGACAACGGCACGGGAATCGCCGAAGAAACCCTGCATCGCGCCACTTTGGAGCGCGGTTATACCACGGCGGGCAGCCTCGGTTTGGGCTTCTCGCTGATGTATTCCGCCGCCGACCGGGTGTATTTGCTCACCGGCGCGACCGGTACGACGCTTCTCTTAGAGCAATCCCGCGAATCGCCGGGGGCGCGGGAGTTGTGGTTTTAGCGTAACGGGCGTTACGGCGCGGTTTGCACTGCCGCCCCCGCACGATGATACCGGTCTACCGTGAACACGTTCACGCTTGTCGTGCGCGGCGGTAGCGACAGCACGGCGGGGTAGGATGCCGGGACGATAAACGTGCGCCACGAACCCGCGCCCCCGGTTGTAGCGTCGGCGACGTGCGCCTGTACCACGGTTTGCCGCACCGTGCTTCCCGGTGGCAAACTCCAGCGCAAGACGGCGGGCGCGTACACCGACTGCTCCGGCACGAACTCCAGCACCGGAACGGGCGGAAGAACCGACCCGGCGGGAAAGAGCCACGGCATTTCCGGCAGAAGCGCGGGCTGGGCGTATACCCCGGTTAGAAGCGTTTGCGCTTTTATGCCGGATGCGTCGGTTTCCCTCATCCCCCGGTCGGCGGGCAGGAGCGATTTTATAGAAAAATGAATCGCGCCCGTGGAACCCGCGAAGCCCCGCGTGGTTTTTATCTGGTTTGCGATTTCGATGCCGTCGTATTTGCTCGTGTACAAACCGGCGTACAGGGCGCGGTTTTTGGGGTTCTGCGTAATCCATTCACCGAGAAGCACCGGGAACGATTGCGGCGTTTGCTCGATGGGCCAGTACAGTTGCGGCGCGTAGTAGTCCGCCCAGCCGGAGCGGAGCCACTTCACAGCGTCGGCGTACAGTTCGGCTTTCTGGTCGAATCCCTTGATTTGCGGCGACAACAGCGGAATCGGCAAGCCGAACGGCGAAATACCGACCTGCACCGACGGCTTCGCGGCATGAACGCGGGTGTACAACTCGCGCACGAACATATCCACCGACTCGCGCCGGAAATCGTCCACGGATAGTTTGCCGCCTTTTTTCTTGTACGCCGCGTAGGTTCCGGCGTCGGGGAACGGGACTTTCTCGCCCGCCGCGTTCTTCACCGGGTACGGGTAAAAATAATCGTCCATATGAACGGCGTCAATATCGTACCGTTGCACCACGTCGAGAATGACCTTGAGCGAATACTCGCGCACTTCGGGCATCGCCGGATCGAGCCACTGCTCGCCGCCGTAATCGCGGACAAGCGCGGGATTCGCGTTCGCTACGTGCTTCGGACTGAAGGGCGCAATCGCGGTGCGGGAGCGGGCGCGGTACGGGTTGAACCAAGCGTGCAGTTCGATACCGCGTTTGTGCGCTTCGTCCACGGCGAAGCCGAGCGGATCGTAATACGGCGACGGGGCAACATTATCCGCGCCAGTCAGATACTGCGACCATGGCTCAAACGGCGACTCGTACATCGCGTCGCACATCGGGCGCACCTGAAACACCACGGCGTTCAGGTTCAGTTCTTGGGCGCGGTCAAGCAGGGCGATTAGTTCGGCTTTTTGCGCGTCGGTGGACAAACCGGGCTTCGAGGGCCAGTCAATGTTGGCGACGGTGGCGAGCCACGCCCCGCGAAACTCGCGGCGCACGGGGGGCGGGGGTGGCACGGGGGCGGGAACGGACGCGGTTTGCACGATGGGAACGCAACCGGGCAGGAAAAAGAGAGGCAACAGATACATAGGCTTGAATCGCGGGAAAGAAAACACGGTCGGTGGATTTTCGGGTACGGGCATTGTACCGCGCCGGGGCAACCAATCGCTATTCGGTTCGGGCGGGACAAACAAAAACCGTCCGGCGTCGCCGAACGGTTTTTGTTTTTTGCCGGGGGCAACTATTTTCGCGTTCGGCGTGCGACAAAGCCCACGATCACCGGCAAAAGAAGCGCGAGTGTTCCCGCTTCCGGCACGACCGCCGCCGCCGGAGAAACATCGGCGAACGTTGTGCCGAAGCGCACCTCGTCGTAATCGTAAGACGCGCCGCCGCCGTTATCGAAACGAATCCGGTTGAACGAAATATCCGCCACATTCGTCACCGAGAACGCCGTGGTGTCGGGCGTCAGTGTGCCCGGTGTCGGATTAATCCACGCATTGATATTTAGACCCGAACCGGTGTTGTCGAATTGAAAAACGAACAAGGAAGCCGCGCCGGTGATTTGCGCGGTTCCGGTCGCGGACGCGCCGTTGTTCGCTCCGGCGAGAACCCCGAAGTTGTAGAACGCGCTACCGTTGAACAGTTTGCCGAAGATAATCTGTTCGCCGCCGTCCTGCAACAAGGAGAGTCCCATGAAACCATTGGTATTGCCGGAATCGCCGGAAGCAACCAAAAAACTGCCCCAAAGGTCGCCGTTCGCAGTGTTTTGTTGGGCGAGTGTGCGGAAGACGCCGTTGAAGTTGTTGTCGGAATCAACATACCCACCGATCGTGCTAAGCGTGTCGAAGCCAAGACCGGGCGTTGCCACAAGGTCGTTATCGCCTGTCCACGCACCTACCCAACCGGTTCCGCCGGTTTGCCCGGTGATAGGGGAACCCGTCGCGTAATCAAAGCCATCGTAAGCGATGGGCGCGGCGTTTGCCGGAGCGTTCGCGGCGAGCAGAAAGGAGCCGGTGATTATCAGACCGGCGAGAGATATTGCATAACGATTCATTGCTGGAAATCCTCCATGGAAGTTAAGTGTTGCGAAACAGTTTGATAGTAACATAGTTTCGCAAAAGAAGCAAGCCGCTTATCGTCTCCTCATTTCGTAGGATTGCCTTGCCGCCGGGCGCAAACACGGGTACAATACAAATGTTCGTGTTTGATGTGCGGGAGTAGTTCAGTGGTAGAGCGTTTGCTTCCCAAGCAAAATGTCGCGAGTTCGAGTCTCGTCTCCCGCTTTTCGTGTTTGGGCGTTATTTGTCCCTTCCTTCTTTCAGACAGTTGTCGCCGGATATTCGGGAAACCGGGCGTTCCATTCGGGCAGGTTTAGCACGGCAACGTTCACTGCGATAGGAACGCGCTCACCGTTCGCGTCCGTGTAGTGCCATCGGCTGTGCCTCACCAGAGCGGTTAGTTTCCCGGTGGCGTGAAGCATCAAGGTATTGTCCATGCGCGGCGATTCCAGCAGAGCGACGTACAAAACATCTTCGCGCAGAACGCGGTCGGTAAGAGCAAGATAGGCACACGTGCCGACAAACTTTGCCCGCAGTGTTTCCCGGAAGTAAACGTTGCTCCGCAGTTTGGCAAGGAACGAACGGCGTTGCCCGCCGCGCCGCCGGGCGGGAACCGACACGCCTTCCCAGTTCTTGACTTCGATCCAGATTTGGCGGTCGCTTTCTTGGACGATGAAGTCCACGCCGGGAAAAACGGTGTTCGTGGCGTCGTGTTTGTCGCACCAGACCGCCGCCGAAAAGTCGAAGCGCAAATCGCTTTCGTCCACCGGGAACGCGTTCAATCTCATGCGCGGCGTTTCCGTCCCGTCGCCCGTGTCAGTTCAAGGTCGTACAGGCGGTCGAACTGCTCGGCAATCGGGTTCGGCGCGAGATCGGCGTAGGTGTCGGTAGCATGAGCGACCGTGCCGTTTTCGGTGTGTTCCAGCGCGAAATAGCGCACGGCGTCGGTGGTTTCGGCTTGCAGGTCGAACTCTTTCAGAATCACGTAACTGTGCGTAGCGAGAAAGACCTGCACCCCACTTCGCGCCAATGTGAGCAGGACGCCGACCACTTCATCCATCAGTTTCGGGTTCAGGTTCGCTTCGGGTTCGTCCCAAAACAGCGTGTCGCCGGGGCGCAGGAAGCCGTTCTTGAGCAATTGGGAGAGCGTGGCGATTTTGCGGACGCCTTCCGCGACCAGTTGCATCGGTTGGCGACCGGTGGCGGTTTGCAAATAGAACTGCTCGCCTTCCTCCGTGACCGTGCCGCCAAGAAGCGGGGAAAGAATAGCTTGCGCCACGTTGTCTCCCTTGACGTTGCGACTTTCGGGCGATAGGAGAAGCGACACAATATCGCGGTGTGTCTGGTCGAAAGGGATGTCGTAGTTGTCGTAGGTCGAGAGAAACCGCCGCGTGTGCGCCATCATGTCAATCGCCGGAATGAACA
>JACMIU010000465.1 GCA_014380985.1 Armatimonadota bacterium
CACGGGAATCGCGGAACTACGAACGGCAGTAGAGAGCGACAACGAAAGCCAAATCGCCACCGCGACGGCGAACCTACAGGAAGCGGCATACAAACTGTCGCAGAGACTGTACGAGAACAACGCGGCGAATCCGACCGGCGGCGATGCTTCGGCGAACCCGGACACGACGCAAGCCTACAACGCCGCGGACTTCGAGGGCGAGCCTTCGGGCGGCGCGGCGAAAAACGCGAACGACGACGTGATTGACGCCGAGTTCAAAGAGACAAAATAATCGTTCTGCAGAGGAAGTGTGCGCGGGGCAACGACTCCGCGCACCGTTTGGAAAAACAAAACCGGAAAGGAAAAATCATGAGCATTGTACGTTATGACCCGTTTCGAGAGTTAGACCGGTTACAGTCCGAAATCAACCGGATGTTCGAGGGCGTGAACGCACCGACTGGCGAACGCTCCGCAGGAAGCGGCGCGGCTACCCCGCGCTGGTCGCCGTCGGTAGACGTTCTGGAAACGCAAACCGAGATTGTGCTTCACGTCGAACTGCCCGGCATGAATCCCGACGATGTTGATCTTGAAATCAGCGGGGATACGCTCAGCCTGCGCGGCGAACGCAAGTTCGGAAACGAGGAGCGCAAGAACAACTTTGTTCGCATCGAACGGTCGTATGGACGGTTTCAACGGCAGTTCACGCTGACTGTGCCGGTGAACGCGGACGCTATCAAGGCGACCTACAAAGACGGCGTGTTGGAAGTGCATCTGCCGAAGTCGGAAGCGAACAAGCCGCGCAAGGTGCAGGTAACGGCGGCGGGCGCGAATACGCCGCAAGCAGTGGAAGCGACCACTGGCGACACCGGTAGCGTCACTCCCGCGCCCAGCGAATCGGGCGCGAGCGAAACCACGGCAAGCACCGGCGAGGGTTCGCCTTCGTAAGTAAGCGGAAACGGGCGTCGCCGACCACGGTTGGGGACGCCCTTTTCCCGCGACACGATGTGAGTGTAATAAACTAAAGTCGTTTGCGCGTTGACGCAAGCGCAAGGCAGGGCATATGGCAACACCGGACTACAAAGATTACTACAAACTATTGGGCGTGCCAAAGGGCGCGAGCGAGAAGGAGATCAAAACCGCGTATCGCAAACTCGCCCGCAAATACCATCCCGATGTTAACCCCGGCGACGCTGCGAGTGAAGCACAGTTCAAGCAGGTGCAAGAGGCTTACGAGGTTTTGGGCGACGCCGACAAGCGCGGTAAGTATGACCGGTTCGGCGACCAGTGGAAGGCGTATAGCCAAGCCGAGGCGCAGGGCGGTTTCCCCGGTGGCGGGGGATTTCCCGGCGGGGCGGGCAGCTACCGCGTCGAGTACAACGGCGGCGCGGTTCCCCCCGACATGAACGAGTTTTTCGCGTCGTTGTTCGGTGACCAACTGGGGCAGGGCGGGCGGCGCGGAGCGTCCGCGTTTAGCGGTGGTCACGGACGGATGCGGCAGTCCCCTCCCCCTCCCCAGCGCGGGCAGGATATGGAGGCGGGCTTGAC
>JACMIU010000466.1 GCA_014380985.1 Armatimonadota bacterium
CGGCACTCTCGAAGGTGTTCAAAACGCACACCGGGTTCGCCCCCGGTGAGTACCGTAAACAAAACGAAACTTCTCAGGCGCAATACGGGGTAGTATAAGGGGAAGCGTTTCGGCGAACACGTCCGACGAAACACCAAACTGATATGACGCCACTACGAGACACGCGCCGGATACAAATCGCGGCGATAGGCATATCGCTCGCGTTGTTTAGCGCGTTTGACCTGCTGATTCTGCTGGTTACGCCCGCGAGCGAACGCGGAACCGCACTGATTCCGCCGATTATTTCCGGCGTGATCGCGCTGGTGACGTTGCCGTTTTTGTTGTCGCTTTTTGAAAAGCAACAAATGCGGATTGAGAGCCAGCAAACCGAAATCGAAACCCTGCACGCGATGGACGCGGCGATTTTCGGCGAGATGGAACTGCCGCGCCTCCTCCCGGTCGCCGCCGAAAAAGCGATAACCGCCTGTGATGCCGAAGCGAGCGGCATCGCGCTTTTCGACCCCGCCACCGGCACTCTTTTAGGAGAAGCCTACCACGCGCCCGATGTTCCTCCCGGCGAAGCGATGGGGCGGTTTACGTCGCTGGTGCGCGGCGGCAACGCGAAGGGCGATGAAACTTGGGAAACACTGGTCGCCCCGCTCCTCGGCAATATCAAAGAAGGCGGCGCGGATAGGGTCATGGGCTATCTTTTGGTGGCGCGTCGCTGTTTGCCCGGTCACCCGTTCGGGAAAAACGAACGTAGGCTTCTGGACGCGCTCGCCGGAACCCTGCGCCTTGCCGTGATTAACGCCCGCGCTTTGGTTGCCGCCCGCGAAGCGCAGACCGTGCGCGAACAGTTAGCCGAGGCGAAGGCGACGCAAAAACGCGATCACGCCCTGACCCGCGCCATGACCGAAGGGCTTCTGCCGCAGATACCGGCGCGAATCGGCGCGTGGAACTTCTCGCAGGTCTATCAGGCGCAAAGCGATGAAGCCCCGGTTGGCGGCGATTTGTACGATTTGTTTGAAGTGTCGCCGGGCAAATGGGGCGTTTTCGTCGCCGATGTGTCGGGCAAGGGCTTAAAGGCGGCGCGGCAAATCTCGCTCGTCAAGTACGCCCTACACGCCTATGCCCGCGAACACGTCTCACCCGCGCAGGTTCTCACGCACCTGAACGAACTGCTTTACGACGAAGCCGAAGTCACCGGCTTCGTCACCCTGTTTTACGCCGTGCTGACCGCGAATACCGGCAACGTTGTTTGGGCGTCGGCAGGACACGAAACCCCGATTCTGCGCCGTGCATCGGGGCAGTGCGAGATACTGGACCCGACCGGCTCGGTGTTGGGCGCGATGGAGGATATGCCGTATTCCGAAGGATGCATCGTTTTCGGCGATGGCGACGGCTTGCTCGTTTTCACCGACGGTTTGAGCGAAGCGCGTTCGGCAACTGATCGGCGCGAACTACTCGAAGTCGAGGGCGTCGAGCGCGAACTACAGGCATTGTTCACGCCGGGAACGGGCGATCTCCTTCACCCCGACGTTCCCGTCGCCGACGCCCTGATGAACTCCCTGCAATCGTTCTGCGGCGGCAACCTGTCGGATGATACCGCCGTCGTTTGGATGCAATTCACGCCGCAGTCTTGAGGAAGTAAACCGTTATGTTGGCGGGGGTATGCTACCCCCGAACGTAGCCAGCGTAAACTTGGGGTAGAATACGCGAGGAGAAACCCGCTATGCCCTCATCCGCTCTTGCCGTCTTTGAACAACTGCCGTCCCCCGGCAACCTGCTATCGGTTCCGCCTTTGGAGGAATCGCTACAAATCAACGCGCACATTCACCTGCCTCCCAACTTTTCCGCGTTCGATTCCGTAGCGCAAGCCGTCGAATTGGCACGTTCGCAGGGCATACACGTTTTGGGCGCGAGCAACTACTACGACTACGCGGTCTACGCACCGTTCGCACAGGCGGCGCGGGAGTCCGGCATATTTCCCCTGTTCGGCATCGAGATTATCACGATGGACAACACTCTGCGAGACGCCGGAACCTTGACGAACGACCCCGGCAACCCCGGCAAAATGTATATCTGTGGCAAAGGAATCATGCGATTCGATCCGCTCACGCCGGAAGCGGCGCGACTTTTGAACGAAATACGCGGGCGCGATTCCGAGCGCATGGCGCAAATGACCACGCGCCTCGCCGCCGTTTTCGCCGAAGCGGGGCTGGATACCGGGCTATCGGCGGACGCGGTAAAAGCGCGGGTCGTCGCCCGGCACGGCTCACCGCTTGAAACCGTGTATCTGCAAGAGCGGCACGTCGCGCAAGCGTTCCAAGAAATCATTTTTGAGCGCGTAGCGGAGGGGGAACGCGCCGCGCTTCTCGCCCGCGCTTTCGGCGTCGCCCCGAAATCCGCGCCGGACAACGCGAACGCCCTGCAAAACGAGATTCGCTCCGCCCTGATGAAAGCCGGAAAACCGGCGTTCGTTCCCGAAACCTTTGTGGATGACGCACACGCCTTCGCCCTGATTCTCGCCCTCGGCGGCATCCCGTGCTACCCGACCCTCGCCGATGGAACCAGCCCCGTTTGTGGTTTTGAAACCCCGGTCGGCGACTGGGTGGCACGGCTACACGAGCGCGATTTTCATTGCGCCGAGTTTATCCCGCTTCGCAACACGCCCGAAGTGTTGGCGCAATACGTGCGGGCGGCGCGAAACGCCGGAATCGTCGTCACGGCGGGAACCGAACACAACACCCGCGATTTGTTACCGATTGCCCCCGCTTGCGTGAACGGCGCACCGATTCTGCCGGAAACGGCGACGATTTTCGAGGAAGGCGCGTGCGTGGTTGCCGCGCACCAATACCTGACGGCGCGGGGCGAACCGGGATTTGTGGACGAAAACAACGTGCCGCACGAGGGCTTCGACACCGCCGAGGAGCGAATCGCCTACTTCGCCCGGCTCGGCAAGGCGGTTATCGCGGCGTACCGTGCCTAAAGATTCGCGTTTGCCTTTTGTTTGCCGGTCATGTTATACTATCTCCGAAGCGGGAAACCGCTCACTCTTAGGACGGAGGAAGAAAGTATGACAACTCAAGAAATCGCCGTAACACTAGTAGAACTGTGCCGGGCAGGCAAATTGGACGAGGCGTATCCCACGCTGTTCGCGGACAACGCGGTTCATATCGAAGGAACCGGCGAAGTTACTACCGGGCTATCGGCGATTCTCGCCAATGCCGAAGCGTTCGACGCGGAAACCGCAGTAAGCGACGTAACGGTGCAGGGCCCCTTCGTACACGGAGATCAGTTCGCTCTGCACTACGCGATGACGATGACTACGAAAGCGACTGGCGCGTCAATGCCGTTCGCGGAAGTCGCGCTGTATGAAGTATCAAACGGCAAAATCGTCTCGGAGAAGTTTCTTTACGGCGTCGGATAGCGCGGGGTAAAGACACGAATGCCCTTAATCGCGGGCGGCGTTTTCGCGCCGTCCGCGATTAATTCCAGCATATGCGCCCCGCTGGATAAGCCGGAAACGAGTAGTACGACGTTTTCTGTCGCCGGGTTCGCGTTCTTCTTCAGCGCGATGGTATCCGCGCCGCGCAGGTACGATTGCCAAGTAATCGTGTGTCCGACCGGGATAACGGATCCGTGTCCGCGAAAGAACGATTCCGGGCTAATCTTGACGCGCCGCGACTTCGAGACAAACGGCTTATCGCTCGTGCCAACGCCGTCCTCACCGGTGACGGAACCGCGCACGGCGTATTCCCATGTCGCCGTTTTCGGATCGTCCCCGACAACTTTGGTCACGGTCAATGTCCAATCCTCGGCGATAAGCGGCGCGTCGCTTTCCACGAGCGACAGCGACAGGGGCGACGCCCACGGGTTTGGCGCAGGGCGCGTGAACGCAAAGCAGACCGGGTGCGCCGAAACCGGCTTGCCATCCACCAGAACGCGCACGTTTCCCGCGAACGCCGCGCCCGGAAGCAGTTCGACGCGATTGCCGGTGAACGGAAGCGAAAGCCGGTTTTTGATAAACTTCGCGTCCTTGCCTACCGCGTATTCGCGGACGGTGGGCTTCGGCGCGGGCAAATCGGCGCGATACACGAGCGACTGGGAAACGATTTGCGACATAACGAAATTGCCGTGTTCGTTGAGGTGAACGCCATCCTTCAGCAACGCTTGCGGCAACAAAGCATTATCTGACAAATAGCGGAGCCATTCGCCGCGCACATCGGCAAGCCCGCAACCGTACTTTGCCGCGATTTCCGGCAAGACTTTGCCGTTCATCACGTTGTCCCACCACTTGCCTTTGTCGGTGTCTGGCGTCGCGTTCGGATCCACGCCCGACGCGGCGACGTGATCGCGTTGCATCAGCACTTCGGCGGTGGTGCGCGAACGAATCCGCCGGATAATCTCCTCGTACTCTTTGTCGCTTCCGTACACATGGAAAATCACCAGATCGGGGTAAAATGGGTAGACGTCATGCTCGGCGGGGCGTATCAGCAGTTGCGACGCAAAACCGCCGATAGCGCGGTTCTCGATTTCCAGATCGGCATAGGGGAAGCGACGGCGCAAATCGGCGGCAACCTGCTTTGTCCAATCCTGCTCGGTGATGGACTGCCCGTAAAACAAAATCCGAACATGATTGCGCTTTTGCGGGGTGCTGGTGGCGAGAAGGCGCATCGTGCGCTGAATGTTCGCGCCCAATTTTTCGGGGTGCGCGGAGGGCGGCACGAGTTTCCACGCCGGGTCTACCTTGCTACCGGTTGGTGGGGCGGGTTCGGGTTTGCGCCCTCCCGTGGGGGGCGCGGTTTCGTCGCCCGCGAGTGCCAAAGAAGTGATAGACATCATTATCGTAACAAGAAAATACTTTCGCAACATGAACGTATTATGCCATATTTGCGGCGCGGACGCCCGACATCAGCGCGGCGCAAACCCGGTTCCGCGCCAGATATGCGTAATAACTTCGCCATTGTCGCCGCCGCTCTCGCTGTATTCTCCGCGCACGGTGCGGTAGCCGCGCTTGTCAGGTTCGCCCCACGCAAACGTTTGCGCCGCAATCGAGGATGACGACCCGCTGAAAACCGGTGCGTACCCCGTGCCGCACCGACAACGGTGGGCGTGTAAACTGGCTCTTTCGCCGTCTGCGCGGCGGCAACACCGCTGAAAGCAAGCAAAACGAAGAAAAGTAGAAGGTATCGCATGGCGGTTTTACCGTTCGCCGGACGGCAAAATTCCCATCGGTGGCATAGCCAACACGCCCAGTCCGGCACGAAGAAGCGTGTTTTCCAATACGTCCAGTAAAGTTGCTGATGTGGTCAATGTGGGTGTACTCATAACAAA
>JACMIU010000467.1 GCA_014380985.1 Armatimonadota bacterium
AGCGTGTTCGTGTCGGTCAAGGACGAGAACGAAGCGTTCGCGTGATCTAAAACGTTCACCGAAAAATTCTGGCTGAACGTGCCGTTTGCCACGGCTTCACTCGAACTGCTGACGTTCACCGTGCCGATTTTCGCGCCCGCCGTCGCCGTGCCAACCGTCAGTGCTCGGTCAACACCCGCGCCGAGTGCGGCATCGGTTCCGGTTCCGCCCCCGGTAATTGCACCCGTGCCGCTCGCGGTGAACGCCAGCGTGTCCGCGCCGTTCGCCGTGATAACGTTCGCCGTGTTCGACACCGTGGCGAGAAGCGAAACGTTCGCGCCGACGATAACCGCCGTGGTCGGTGCGCCGGAAACCGATACGCCCATTCGCGCCGGAATCTGGTAATCGGCAACCACCGGAATATGGTCGCAGGAACGAGCGATGGATTCGAGCAAGTCGGTTGCCATATCATTCGTGTAGTCGGTCAGGTTCGCCGCGAATGCCGACGCGCTTCCTCCGGTAATATCGCCGTTGACCGCGTGTGTGTTGGTGTTGCCAAAGGCACGGTAGGTTCCACTGATATAGCTGATCCCGCTGGTGTTAATTAGTGCGTCGCTCATCGTTTGAAAATCGAAGCGGTCATCCATGCCACCGAGGGTTTGTCCGCTATAGCGGGAGTTGCCATTCGCCGCCGGAGACTGTGTATGAACGCCTTTGTACTGTGTGCTATCCGACCACTCACCGACTTGATTAATCGGGTCGTTTGCCCGACCGTTCCCGGCGAGGGTCAAGGTTGCCCACATGGCTTCGCTGGCGCGGTAGACGTTGTAGTCGCCCGCGTAGACGATATTTCGGTTTGCCCCCAGCGCGTCGGCGTTAGTGCGAACCTGCCCCGCTTCGGCGTCACGCCGGGTTCGGTCGATGGAATCATTGCCCGCTTTGAAGTGACCGTTGTACAAAAACATCGAAGAAGCCGCACCGGAATAGCCAACCGGACGGATCTCGTGGCGCACCTGTTGCCGCGCCGCGCCGGAAGTGCTTACCGTGCCGACCACGGTTTCGCTGACGAGTTCCACGCTCGACACGCGGTACACGATGCTTTGCGTTCCGCCCGTCGCCACGCTCACCTCGGCAGGGGTCAGGGTTCCCCGCGCATAGGTTCCCGCGCCATACAGAGAGTTGAGTGCGTTCACATAAGACTGGGCGGTTCCGGTCGCGCCCGACGATTCTTGGAGCAGTAGTACATCAATAGGCTTGGCGATGCCGGAGCGACGTTCCGCGCCGATGCCGCGTAGCACGGCGTTTACGTCGGAACCGGTTCTGCCGGAACTGTTCCACGAAACAACACGCAGTTGGGCGGAAGCGGGAAGCGATGCGCCGAGCAAGACGGCGAGACCGACCGCCGCGAGATAGGGGGAGAAACGTTTCATAGAAGCGATTGTAACACGGCAACCAGCGTGGCAAGTTAAGACAGCGTTAAGAAAAGCCGTTTTATTTTCTACCCCACCGTCTTTATCGCGCCGAACGCCGCCGAAACCGCGTTCTTGTGCAGGATTTCAATCTGCACGAAGCCGACGCGCCGGAGCAGATCCAATTGATACCAGAGCGGGCGGGGCGTATCCTCTGTCGCAATGTAGGCGAAAACTTTGTCCCGGTACTCGTCGCCGTTTAACGCGGATAGATACGCGCCGTAACGATTCCACATCTGCGTCTCCACGCCGGGGTGCGCCGCCTCTACAAGGTCGGAAACCCACAGCGAGCCGCCCGGTCGCAGTGCGGCGAACAGTTTGGCGAAAACCGATTCCCACTCGTCGTCGGTTCGCAAATGGTGCAACACCGACCCAGCAACAATTACGTCCACCGATTCGGCGGGTAAATCCCATTCGAGGATGTCGGCTTGAACCGTTTCTACCTGCCCGGTGGTCACCGCCGTAACCCGTTCCCGCGCCCGGTCGAGCATCGGCGCGGACAGGTCGCAGAGCGTCACGGCGCGGTTTGGAGGGCGTTCGAGGAGCGCGAGCGCGAAGTTCCCCGCGCCGCACCCGATGTCCAAAAGGTGCGCGGCGTCCGGCGTTACGGCAAGCGCGGCGTCGGCGATCAAATCGAGGGCGAGGACCGCATCAATCAGAGCAGTTTGCCCCGTGTCGCGCCGCGAAAACCGCTCCACGTCGGTGTCGAAGCGGGCGCGGATTTCGTCCACGGTGGATTTTTCGTTCATCACTTCTACTTCGTCACTTCGCGCACATCCACCAATCGCCCGGCGATCGCCGCCGCCGCCGCCATTGTTGGCGAAACTAAGTGGGTGCGCCCGCCTTTGCCCTGCCGCCCCTCGAAGTTGCGGTTCGACGTTGACGCGCACCGTTCGCCCGGTTGCAGGATGTCGGGGTTCATGCCCAGACACATTGAGCAACCCGGTTCGCGCCACTCGAAGCCCGCCGCCGCAAACACCTTATCCAAGCCTTCCGCCTCCGCCTGAAGTTTGACCGGGTACGAGCCGGGAACGCACAACGCCCGTAACCCCGCCTTCACCTTTTTGCCCGCGAGTATCGCCGCCGCCGCCCGCAAGTCCTCAATACGTCCGTTGGTGCAGGAGCCGATAAATACTGTGTCCAGCGCGATGTCGGTGATTTTCTGACCGGCGACCAGCCCCATGTACTCCAAAGCGCGTTCCACCGAACGGCGGTCGGCGGGGTCGGGGTAATCGCCGGGTGACGGCACGGTTCCCGTGATCGGGGCGACCTGCCCCGGTGACGTTCCCCAAGAAACGTGCGGAACGATTTCGTCCGCGTGAAGGGTAATCTCGGTGTCGAACGTCGCGCCGGGGTCGGTGCGAAGCGTTTGCCAGCAGGCGACCGCCACGTCCCATTTTTCGCCCTGCGGCACGTTCGCCCGCCCCGCGAGGTATTCCCACGTTTTCTCGTCCGGCGCGATCATTCCGGCACGCGCCCCTGCTTCGATGCTCATGTTGCAAACCGTCATGCGCCCTTCCATCGAAAGCGCACGAATCGCCTCACCCGCATATTCGACCACGTAGCCAGTCGCGCCGTCG
>JACMIU010000468.1 GCA_014380985.1 Armatimonadota bacterium
GCGGGAAAAATGACATTGACTTTGGAAATGTCGAAACGGTGATTGTTCTTGCCGAGGCGGTCGAGCAATTAGAATCTTCCGCGAGCGTGCGCGATGTCGCGGCGTCCACCGAGGCGGCGCGACTTGCCGGGGCGACCGTGTACACGATTCCCGCCGATTTTGACACCTGCGAGACGGCGGAGAATGCCCTATTTCATGTGCCGACGCAAACCGCCCCCACCCCGACCAGCTGGAACAGTTTCATTGCTACGGCGGAACGGGACACCGCGCATTTCGACGCCGCCAACGCCAAAAACCTGCGCCTTGTCAACACGCCGGACGAACATTTGAACGCGCAGGAGTTCGCTTGCCCGTGCTGTTGCCGAAGTCGGCGGGTATCCCGTGTTTGTCAAGGGCGCGATGCAGTCGCGCAAAGCGAAAGGCTACAAGGCGTGTGTCGCCGCGTCGCTGGAGGAACTTATCACTCTCACGAACGCGCTTTTGGGTCTCGAAAGCCGGGCGCGGGGGCGCGTCGCCGTGCGCGAGTTGTTGCCGCTCGCGCCCGCTGGACAAGCCCCGAACGGCTTTCCGATGGGGCGCGAGTTCCGCGTTTTCGTGTTTCGCGGCGCGATTGTCGGCGCGGGGTACTACTGGGAAAGCGCGAAAAACCATCTCGATATTCTGACGCCGAGTGAAACGCAAGCCGTTCACGCGCTTGCCATTAATGCCGCCGCCCGCATCAGGACGCCGTATATCGCGGTGGACATCGGGCAACTCGATAGCGGTGCATGGCGCGTTATCGAAACCGGCGACGCACAGTTTTCCGGCTTGTCCCGGATTCCCAAAATCGCGCTCTGGAACCGATTGCGACAGTCCCTTTGACGCGATACAAGGTACAGTGGGAAACAGGAAAGGATAGAAAGATATGGCGACACTGACCGCACCAATCCCGCAAGCGGCGGACGAAATAATTTATCCTGAAAGTGACGGCAAGCGTATGGCGGACAGCACGGAGCAGGCACGTTGGATGACCTTTCTCTATTCCAATTTGGAAAACTGGTACAAAGAAGATCCCAACGTTTTCGTAGCGATAGACCTGCTCTGGTATCCGGTGAAGGGCGAGTCGAAAACAACCTACGCGCCGGATGTTATGTTGGTGTTCGGTCGCCCCAAGTTTCCCCGGCGGTCGTACTTGCAGTGGGAAGAAAACGACGTTGCCCCGCAAGTGGTTTTCGAGATTGTTTCGCGCACGAACACGCCCGGCGAGATGATGGCGAAATCGGCGTTTTATCAACGCTATGGCGTCGAGGAGTGTTATCTGTACGACCCGGATACCGGCTCGCTGGAAGTGGTGCTGTTCACGCCGCAGGGCTTGCAATATATCGCGGTTCAACACGAGTGGACAAGCCCACGCCTCGGCATCCGGTTTGTGCCGGTTGCGCGCGCGCCGATGGAGGTTTACCTGCCCGATGGGGAGCCATTCCGCACCCTTGCCGAACAGACGGCATTAACCCGGTTTCATTCCGAACGTGCCGACGCCGAACGCGAACGTGCCGACGCCGAACGTGCCGCGAAGGAACGGCTTGCCGATAAATTACGCGCTCTGGGCATTGACCCGGATACCATTGAGTAACTGTTCCGTGTGCTAAACAGGAGACGAAAGCGGTACAATAGACGTATTATGTCAACCGAAACCGATGCCAACCTGCCGCGCCAATTTGTTCAGTACGCCTTTTTTGCCGTAGACCCGGCGTGGCGGCGTTTGCCCGAAGATGTTCGCAAAACCGGGAAAGAAGAGTTCGCCGCCATCGTAGACGATTACCGGGGACGCGCCGTGGTCGTGCCGTTCTCGACCGTCGCCACGCGCCCCGACGCTGACTTTTGCCTGTGGCGCATTGCCTACGATTTGGAAGTGTTTCAGGAAATGTCGGCGCGGCTTCTTGCCACCGGTTTGGGGCAGTACCTGACGCGCCCGTACTCGTTCACCGGGCAGGCGAAAACGTCGGTGTACGAGGACGAGTTTATCCATCCCTCGCAAGAGGAAAAGCGTAGCCGCGTTCGACCGGGCGAGTTCAAGTACCTGTTTGCGTATCCGTTCGTGAAAAGCCGCGAGTGGTTTTTGCTTCCCGCCGAGGAGCGGCGCGACATTATGAAGGAGCATATTCGCGTCGGACATGAGTACCCCTCGATTAAACTGAACACGATTTACTCGTTCGGCTTGGACGACCAAGAGTGGGTAGTGGCGTTTGAATCGAACCGCCCGTCCGACTTCGTGGATTTGGTGATGGAACTGCGAAATACTACGTCCAGCAAGTACACGGTGCGCGACACGCCGATTTTCACTTGCATTCGCGGCGACATCCGGCAGGTGCTGGATACCCTCGGTGGATAGGGTGAACAAACCGGTGCGGGTTTGTTGCGGGGCGCGATGCGGGGCGGAGCCGAATCACAAGGCGATTTACGCCGCCATCGAAACCGCCGCTAACCGTGCCGGATTTGATGTCGTGCCGACGATGTGCCGCGCCCTCTGTACCGGGGGCGTCACGGTGATTTTGCCAAACGGCGTAGCGCGGAAGGTATCGGACACGCAAACGGCGAATAGCGTTTTGAACGCTTCGGCGTTCCCTTAAACTATGCGAACCATTACCGAATTATATACCGTGCTGTTCACACCCGCGATGCAGAACCTCGCGCTGGTCGCGCCGCTCGCCAAAAAGTTTCGCCTCGACGTGATTATCCACCGGGCGATTATCAACGAAGCCGGGGGCTTTATCGAACTGCGCCTCACGGGATCGCCGGAGGAAATCGGTCGCGCCGTCGCTGACCTGCAAACCACCGGCGCGATGATTACCGGACCGCTCGTAGACACCGGCTCGGACGGCGACGAACTCGACCCGCGCCCCGCCTATGTCGGGCGCGGCACGTAGGATACCCCGCTCTTGCTGACCGCGCTACTTGCCATCGGTTCCGCGACGCTACGGCTCTGGTCGCCGCTCGTTTTGGCGGCGATGGGCGGCGTGGTGTCGGAACGCGCCGGGGTCGTTAATATCGCCCTCGAAGCCGAGATGCTCGCCGGGTGCTTCGCGTCGGTGGCGGCGGCACAGGCGACCGGATCGCCCGTGGTCGGCGTTCTCGCGGGAATGCTCGCCGGGGCATTGGTCGGTTTGCTACACGCTTTTTTCACACAGTACCTTCGCGTCGCGCATATTTTAAGCGGCGTCGCCCTGAACCTCGCCCTGCTCGGCTTCACATCTTACGCGGTGCGACTCTACCCCGGCGGCTCGCTCGACACCAAAGCCACCGTGCCGGACGCTGTGACTACGGGGCTGGCATTTGTCGCGGTTGCCGCCGTTTGGTTCGTGCTAAACAAGACCGCGCTCGGTCTGCGCCTTCGCGCCATCGGCGAAAACCCCGAAGCGGCGCGGTCGGCGGGCGTCAATGTCCCGGCGATTCGCTACGGCGCGGTGATTGTTTCTGGTGCGCTCGCGGGCTTAGGCGGCGTCGCGCTCGCCCTTGCTGGTCTCGGCGCATTCCGGCAAAACATGACCGCCGGGCGCGGCTATGTCGCGCTCGCGGCGGTGATTTTCGGTCGGTGGACGCCGCTCGGTGCGGCGGGCGCGGCACTCGTGTTCGCGCTCGGCGACGCCCTTCAGCAAGCACTGCAAACCGACGGACGATTAAACATTCCCCCCGACTTCCTGACGCTACTGCCGTATGTGCTGACGCTTCTCGCGCTCGGCTTCATGGGTTCTAAAACGTCCGCCCCCGCCTCCCTCGGAACGGACGATGTAAGCGTTTAGCGTAACAGGAAGCGCGTTAAAGAGCGATAGCGCGGACAATGCGGCGCAATATCTTCCCGAATGGGGAACGGTTGTCGGGAGGGAAGACCGCCCAAACTTCGGCGCAGAGCGATTCCGGCGCATCGGAAATGGGTAGAACCCGCAAGCCGGCAATGTTGCTGAATAAGAAGTTTGCCGGAATCAGCAAAACCCCGACGCCCGCCGTGACCAGTGCCAAGCAGTTTTGGCGCGGGGCGCGGTGGTGTATCTGCGGCGCGAGACCGGACGCTTTGCACGCACCGATAACGCGGTCATAGTAGCGCGGATATTCGTCCCTCTCGTGCAGGATAATCGTTTCCCGTGCAAGTCCGGCAAACGCGAAAGTGTCGTTGTTTGCGTGGGGATGGTTTTCTGTCACGAGTATTCGTAGCGGCTCTCGGTGAAGCAGTACGCTTTCCAAGCCGTCCCCCGTCAACGGTTCGTCGCAGAACCCCATAACGCCGTCGCCCCGGCATAGTTGTTCTTTTTGTGCGTCGCCCGTCATTTCCACCAAATCTACGGCAACGACATGCTCCGACTGGCGCAATTGAGACACGATCTGCGGCACGACCGTTTGCAACGCAAGAGGCGTGTAGACAAGACGCAGTTGCCCCGCTTGTTGCCGAATAGCCGTCCGCACCGTGTCCGCCGCGCTATCGAGCCGCGTGAGCAGTGTGCGAGCCTCGGTTATCAAAACCTCGCCCACGGGGGTCAAAGAAACGCGGCGCGTCGTGCGCTCGAAAAGCCGAACACCGACGATGCGTTCCGCCTCCGCGACGATGCGCGTGAGCGGCGGTTGCGACATATGAAGCCGCGTTGCCGCCCGCCCGAAGTTGAGTTCCTCGGCAAGCATCACAAGGCATCGCAGTTGGTGCAGTTCTAATTGATTCATGAGTACAGCGTATCAATGATCTTCTCAAAACGCAAAAACGTTGCGATTAGAACGATCGTATTTCAATCGAAAGGTGAAAAAATCCATGGAACGGGGCAAACTTTCCCGCCGCGAACTGATAGCAGTAGTCGGCGGTACGACACTACTAAGCGGTTTGGAACGAGGCGCACAAGCGAAGGAAAAAACGAATATGAATAGCAATACACAAATTGAGCCGGTGATTTTAGAGGAGCCTTCCGTTTACGAAGCGATAGTAATCGGGGGTAGTTACGCCGGGCTGTCCGCCGCAGTACAACTGGTACGCGCCCGCAGACAGGTGCTTATTCTGGACACAGGTAAGCCGCGCAACCGATTCGCGCACGCTTCGCACGGCTTTTTCGGTCAGGACGGCAGTTCGCCCAAAGCAATGATTGACGCCGCACGCAAACAGGTTATGGCATACCCGACCGCCCGGTTCCGGCAGGCGGAGGCGACCCATGCGGAACAGTCGGAAGAGGGTTTCCGGGTTACCCTCGCGGATGGAAGCGCGGTGCGAGCGAAGCGTCTGGTGCTGGCAACCGGCGTGAAGGACAACCTGCCCGATGTGCCGGGGCTGAAGGAACTTTGGGGAACCGGGGTAGCGCACTGCCCCTATTGCCACGGCTACGAGTTCGGGGGGCGCAAACTCGCCGTTCTCGGCGTTAGCGAGTCGTCGGTTCCCGCGTCGGTTCACGCGGCGTTGCTACTGCGTGATTGGAGCGAGGACGTAACGCTTTTGCTGAACGGCACGAAGGGTTTGAGCGCGGAAGACCGCGAACGCTTAACAGCGCGGGACGTTAAAATTGAAGCGGCTCCGGTGGAACGGTTGATTCCCAAAGGGCATGATTTGGAGGCGGTCGAGTTCGCGGACGGACGAAAATCACCGTTCGCAGCGATGTTCCTGCCCACCCGTACCTCCTTAAGTAGCTCTATCGCCGAGCAGTTGGGTTGCGAAATGGAAGATGGGATGTCGGGACAGGTGGTCAAGACCGACGCTCGCAAGGAAAGCACAGTCGCCGGGGTTTATGTCGCGGGCGACAGCACCAGTATGGGAGGAAGCGCGATTTTCGCCGCCGCCGACGGTTGCCGTGCTGGTTCCATGGCGCACCAATCGCTCGTGTTTCCGAAGAAAGCCTCATAATGGAGCGGAGCGGGAATGTGTTCGGCGTTACCGATGTTCGCCGCCCGTGAAAGCGTCAGGATAGCGGATTCACTCACAGCCATTCATGCAAATAGGGAATCAATGTCCCGCGATAAAGTATTGGCTTTTGCAATTTAGTTGCGATAAAAACAGGTCACTGTTGCGTTGGAGAACCGTGTTTTCCTTTGCAACAGTGACCTGTTTGAAATATCTACTTGGAGGACGCTTTTGAATACTACTTTCCGTTTGATTTCGGCACTGATTGCAGTCGGGGCGGTTGGCTCATGCGCTTTTGCACAAACACTATACATTTCGGACTTCGCGTCGGACTTCACGAATGGCGTGATTCGCACCGTCACGCCGGCAGGGGTGGTTTCCACTCTCGCTACCGGTGTCGGGGTTCCGACCCGTCTCACCTTCGCTCCGAACGGCGATCTGTACACTTCCGACCCGGTAAACAGCTTGATTGTGCGCGTAACGCCGACCGGGGTTGTCAGCACCTTCTTTAGCGGAATTGCCGACCCGCACGCTCTGGCGTTCGGGGCAAACGGCGACTTGTACGCCGCCTCCGGGGCGGATAACGACATTACCCGTATCACGCCGGGGGGCGTTCGCCTACCCTTTGTTAGCGGACTGAATGTGCCGGTAGGTCTTGCGTTTGGGGCGAACGGCGACCTTTTCGCGTCGGATGGCGGAACCGGCATCATCAAGCGCATCACGCCTTCGGGAGTTGTGAGCAATTTTGCCACCGGTGTGGCGAACGTTTCCGCCATGGCGTTTAACTCCAGCGGCGATCTTTTTGCCACAAATACCAACGACAACAGCGTGACAAAAATCACGATGAGCGGCGTAGTGTCCGTGTTCGCCACAGGATTCAATTTCCCGACAGGGTTAACCTTCGACAACAGCGACACGATGTACGTCGCCAACTATCTGGGCAAATCGGTCAGCAGGGTCA
>JACMIU010000469.1 GCA_014380985.1 Armatimonadota bacterium
GTTTATCTGCTCGGACTGGGCTCCTGGGCGGGGTATCAGGCGCAAAAGAAGATCCTGGAAGCGACCCCGCTTTTCGAGTTGCACACGCTGGAAGCGCAAATGACGGAAAACTGCACCGTGGTTTCCGTGATCGCATCCCGATTCCAGGCATTGCCCGGCATTATGGCGCGACTTCTGGCGTCCCTCGCCCGGTCCGGCGTCCCGGTCTACCAGACGGCGGATTCCGCGTATTCGATCTCCGCGTTGATCCCCGAAGCCGACGCCACCACGGCGGTCCGAATTTTACATCAGGAGTTCGGCTTGAGCGAGACGGGTATTCCGGGCGGGTAGTTCTTATCCGGTGCACCGGGCGAGCAGAAGGCAAACGTCATCGGTGAACCTGCCGCCGAAGGCGCGGGCTTCGCGCACAATCGCGCCGCTCATCTCCGTGAGCGTGGCGGCGTTGACGTGCTTCGTGGCGATTTCCATCACGCCGTCGTAGCCGAGGAACTCCGCGCCGCGCCGCGCCTCCGTTAAGCCGTCGGTGGTCAGGAGAACCGTGTCGCCGTAGGTGGCGTCCACGACGACGTTTTCGTACACTTCGTCCGCCTCTATCCCAATCGTGATGCCCGGCGCGGAGATTTCGTTTGCCGCGCCGTTCGCGCCGATGATGGCGACCGGTTCCATGCCCGCCGACGCAGTCGTCAGCGTCCCCGCATTGCAATCCAAAACCACGACCGATACGCCCGCGAGCGAGCGCAGTTCCGTATTGGTCTCCTGCGCGGCGAGGTGGCACTGGTAGTTGTTGAGGCGGCGCAAAATATCGGCGGGGTCGGGGTTCTCGAAGGCGTAGGCGTGAACCAGACTTTTGAGACGCCCGGCGAGTGCCGCCGCAGGAAGCCCCTTACCAACGACATCACCGACGCAAAGCACGGTGCGGTAGGTTCCACTCGTATCACCGACGGTGAAAATATCATAAAAGTCGCCGCCGACCTCGGCTTCGGTAAGCGCGGGTTCGTACCAAGCGGCGACGCGCAGGTTCGGAAAGGCATCTTCGGCGAACTCGGCACGGAGCGGTTGCTGGAGAATCTGGGTGATGTGGCGTTCGCGCTTCAACGCTTCGATTTGCAGAAGTTCGGCGGCTTTACGGTCGGTTCCATCCACGACCACGCATCGAAGTATGGATACCCCACCGTCCAAATCCTCGACCACTACGGCGCGGTTGCGAATCCAAATCACCGTGCCGTCCGCATGGGTAACGCGAAACTCGTGTTCGTGGACGCGGCGCAAACGGATGGCTTCGTAGAAGTAGGCGAGAGCGACGGAACGGTCGCCGGGGTAAATCACGCGCCGCCAGAAACCGCGCTGGTTCCACTCGTCACGGTTGTAGCCGAGGAACGCCTCGATTTGCTCGGACAGGAGAAGAATATCGCCGGTCGCAATGTTGATTTCGCTCAGAATCGCGTCCACGCCGTTGATGAGCCCGGCGAGTCGGGCTTCGGCTTGCCGGGCGATTTCGGCTAATTCGTGTTGCTCGACGCTGGCGATGAGCAGTTTCTCGTTGATATCCCGGAGCATATCTCCGGGAAAGTTGACAGTCATGGCAATTGCGATTCTCGCAGAAAATTCTGCACGGTTCGACTCGATGCCGGTAGCGCGATGATAGCGAGTAACGATACGGTACGGTATCTTTACGTGGTCAGTGTATCACCGATTCGCCGTCTGCCGCGCCTCTAATTGTCGGGGAAAGCCAGTGAGAATGTCGCTGTAGCCGGTCAGGGCGTCGCCGATAACCAGACCCTTCTCGGAAACATCGTAGCGGCGCAGTTCTTTCGAGTGATTACCGCGCCGCGATTTCACCACGCCAGTAATGCGCTGTAGTTGCCCGTCCAGTTCCACGTAACGCTGGAGAATAATATCGTCGGTCAGGAAAGAAATATCGTGCGTGGCAAGGCGGACATCGGTCAGAATACTGGACATTTCCACCGTGTTGACCACCGTGACGCCGATATTGGTCAGCGCGAACACGAGGCGATAGACCGATTCGCGGAAGTCGGCTTGTGCGTGGGGCGAAAGCCCGATCTCGAAGCCGGATAGTGAATCAATCACCACGCGCTTTGCCCCGATTCGCTCGACCGCCTCGCGCACGGCGAACAGGGTTTCGTCCACAGAAAGGTCAAGCGGGCGCAGGTAAATCACCTCCAACTCTTTGTCGGCGATGGTCGCCTCCATGTCGAAGCCCATTTCCAAAGCCCGCGAAACATACTTCGGCGGTTGCTCCTCGAACACCACAATCACGCCGGGTTCGCCGTTTTTCGCGCCCTCGGCGATAAATTGCGTACAAAGCGTGGATTTGCCGGAACCCGCCGCCCCGGTAATCAGCACCGAATCGCCCGCCGGAATCCCGCCGCCGAGCATTTCGTCCAGCGTGGGAACGCCGGTAGAAATGCGTCGCACGTCGAACGCTTCCGGTCGTCGCTCCATAAGCCCCGCGTTGCGCGGAAAAACGCGCACGCCTTCCGAAGTGATGCGGAACGTGTGCAAACCGGAGAGCGACGCTTGCCCGCGCAGTTTCATGATTTGCAGTTTGCGCTCCATCGAGTTGCGCTCGATATTCTGCGTGAGCCATAGCAAACCGTCGGCGACGGTGAACAGCGCGTTGTTCCGCATTTCGTCTAACAGGTACTCGCCGACCAGAAACGTTGTCGCCTGCCAAGAAGTAAGAAATAATGCAAGACGCTGAATAAAGTTCTGCATATCTATTTCGGGCTTCTCGACCGAGTCGGCTTTGCGAACGATATTGCGGAACGAATCTACCACCACGATTCCCGGCGTGGTGTTCTCCACTTCCTTTGTGATTCGCTCCAGAACCGCTTCCAAATCCTGATTCATGACTTCCATGCTCAGGTTCACGAAGCGCACCGAACTCTCGACTTTGGAGGAGTCAAAGAAATCAAACTGTTGCTGGTAGCGCAGTACCTTGAGCGGTGGCTCACCCAGCACGGTGAAGAAAATCGCCGGTGCTTCGGGGGTAGCGTTAGCGAACAGAATCTGCTGTGCCATTGTGGTTTTGCCGCAACCGGGCGCACCGGCGATCACGTTAAAAGAGTATTCGGGTAGCCCGCCGCCCAAAACAGCGTCGAGACCGGGAACCCCCGTCGGCAATTGCCGGATTCGCACTTTGCTTGTGTCGCTATTCATATTGTGTTTCCCTCACCGCTTTGCTCAGTGTTGTCTTGCAAATCGAGCCAGACCGTTCCCAGCAAGCGGTCGCCTAAGTCCTGTCCGATAAAAGTAGATAGTAGCGTGGCGAACTGTGTCAGCACCGCCGCGAAGCCTCGTGCGCTTTCGTCGCGATGAAGTCCGGGCGTCGGGTCGTCCAGTCGCCCCAGAAGCGAACCGTTCACATCCGGCTTGATTTCGGCAAGCCACGGAAAATCCCGGCACGCCAAAACAAAGCACCGCCGTAGCAACGTTGCGTATCCGCTTCCCCCCATCACCGCCGACAATCGAACCCGCATCGCCTCGAAAACAGCCTCTGCGATTTGTGGCGTCGTTTTCCCCGTACCCGGCGCATCGAGTAGCGCGGTAATTCGTTGCATCACGGAAGGGGATGTATCCCCGGATTCGTTGGTGGGCATGGGTTTCTACAAAGGTTGCCTTGCTCACTTCAGCAAGAATATAATCTACCACGACCGTACACGCAGATTCGCCGCGGCGCGTAGGGCGTCACGACCGAAAGCGCGTTGCATCCGAAAAGGAGGCGGCGATTTACGGGTTGCCCCCGCCGATAATCGAGGCGATGATTATGATAGCGTATAATATCGCCCATGCTACTCCCCATGTCGCCCATGCTTTTTGCACGGATTGAAAATGCTCCGGGCTTTCAAAACGGCGGTTTTGCCACGCCCATTCGTTGCCCTTGAACAGCACGATGAATGGCACTATCCAGCCGATAACCGGCACAAGGAATAGTAGCCCCAGCCACGACTGGTTGAAAATTGACCACCAGAACGTCAGAAAAAAGCCGCCCCAGTTCAAGCCCTGTAGTTGCGCCGGAAGCTGCACCATCGCGCCCTGTCCGCTGGTATTCTGGTCGTAGCGTCCGTACTGTCCGACACCAAGTTGCGGCACGGGCGCGTTGCCGTAGTAAGATTGCTGTGTTGGGGGTTGCCGGTATGCTTGCTGTTGTGCGCCGCCGTACTCGGTCGGGGCGGGGGGATACCCCCCCGGTTGCCCGAAACGATTGGGGGTGTCGTACTGCGTTGCTTGCCCTGTTTGAGTCGGCGGGGCGACCGGCGACCCGCCGAGCGGAGCCATTGTCGGCGCGGATCCCGCCGTGAACCACGAACGCAGTTCCCCGTGCGACCCTGCCGGGGTTCGCTCGCCGGTTTCCGCTCCGATAAGAATGGGTTCCGGGGCGACGCGCCCCTCGGAAATCCACTGAATGAGTTGGTCGGTGTCAGCAGGACCATACGTTCCGCCCGCCGATTCGATAAAGTATTTGGTATCCATAGCGTTGTTCCAAACATTATACCCGCAACCGTCCCCGTTTGGGCTGTATACTAAAGCCATGCGCCTCGGCATTATGAACAACCCCGCCCGCGATATTAGCAAAGAAATTGCCCGCGCCTCGGAACTGCGTTGCGACTTTTTAGATTTAACGCTGGAACCTCCGGCGTGCCGCGCCACGGACGTAGACACCAAGCGTATTAAAAGCGCGTTGCAAGCGTATTCGCTCGGCGTGGTCGGGCATACCGCGTACTATTTGCCCCTCGGCTCACCGTTCGACGCCGTGCAAGCCGGGGCGATTGCGGAAGCGGAGCATTGCTTGCGGGCGTTCGCGCAGGTCGGCGCGAAACTCATGAACCTGCACCTTGACTGCCGCGCCCCCGGCTACGGAGCCGACTACAGCAACGCCCGCAACATCACCGCTATCGAAAAACTGCTCCCGGTCGCCGACAGCCTCGCCATTCGTCTAATGATTGAGAACGTGGAAGGGGACACCGCCGAATCGCTCGCGCCGGTGCTGGACGCCCTGCCGACCGTAGGGCTACACCTCGACATCGGACACGCCAA
>JACMIU010000470.1 GCA_014380985.1 Armatimonadota bacterium
AATGAGATCACGCCGCGCAACTTCCTGTTCCGGGTGCGCGAGTTGGAGCAGATGGAAATCGAATACTTCGTGTTTCCCGGCGACGATGAGCGCGTTCACGGCGAATGGATCGAAGACCATGTGAACTGGTGGGTTGAGGTTGTCGGCTTGAAGCGCGAGAACCTGAAACTGTACGAACACATCAAACTATCGCACTATTCCAAGCGCACCGTGGATATTTTGTACAATTTTCCGACGCTCGGTTTCGACGAACTCGAAGGTATCGCCAACCGTACCGACTGGGATTTAGGCTCGCACTCCCGCGCACAGGACACGCTAACGCTGTCCGACAACACCCGCGAGCGCGTTCAGAAGAACGAGCATTCCACGGAAAAACTGACCTACTTCGACCACGAGAACAAAAAGCATATCGTGCCGTTCGTGATCGAACCGGCGGCGGGCGTAGACCGGGGCGTCCTTGCGGCAATCTGCGAGGCATACGACGAAGAATTGCTCGAAAACGGCGAAACGCGCACGGTGCTTCGCTTCCCGCCCGCACTGTCGCCTATCAAAATCGCCGTGTTGCCACTCGCCAAAAACAAGCCGGAAATTGTGGCGAAAGCGAAGGAAATCAAGCGGATGCTCCAGTCGTCCGGCACACTTCGCGCCGTGTACGACGACACCGCCGCGATTGGCAAACTGTACCGCCGCCAAGACGAAGCCGGAACGCCGTTCTGCGTCACCGTGGATTACGACACGCTCGGTCAAAGCCGCGACGGCGGCACGGAACTATTGGACACGGTCACGGTGCGCGACCGCGACACAATGGCGCAGGAGCGCATTGCGATTAGCGAACTGTTATCGTATGTACAGAAGCGCATCGGTTAAGGAAAGGAAGCCCCATGATAGCCCCGGCAATAGAGCAGGTTTTTCAAACGCACATTCAGCCACTAAAGCGTGACGAACAGTTACAACTGATTGAACGCATTTCGCAATCATTACGCCAAAGCGATAGTAATGGTGCGTCATTAACGGCGCAAACAAATGCGCCCGCGAAACCCCGCGCCGTCTTCGGCAGTGGCAAAGGCGACATTATTCTGTATATCGCGCCGGACTTTGACGCGCCGATGGAAGAGTTCGCGGAGTACATGTAGCAACGCGTAGGTTGGTCGGCGGATTTACCTGCCGACCAACCTACGCGTTCGCGCCGTATTCGGTCACATTGGTTTGGTAGCCGGGGAATTCCCCGGCTACCAAGTCGCCCACTTACCGTTTGCGCCGTGATAGGGCGACTAACCCCGCGAGCGGCAAGGCGAACAGCGCGAGGGTTCCGGCTTCGGGAACCACGACCACCGCGCCGATGCGCCCGACCGTGCCGTTTGCCCGGTTCGTGTAGAACACCGCCCCGTCCGCGCCCACGGTAATATCGCTGATGTTGCCCAAGTCCGACGCGAAAAGCGACGTGTTCCCGGTTCCGGCTTCCACCTTGCGAATCCAACCGTTCACAAAATCGCCGTAGAAATAGTCGCCGACATACTCGGTTCCGAAACTGGGAACCGCCGGATTGTAGAACGCGCCGCCCGCAATCGAGCGACCGAACTCCGTGCCGTTGCCGTGGGCGTAGGCAACGAGCGGCGGGGTGTAGATGGCGAGTATGCCGGTGGGCGAAAAGGGGCCCTCGTTCGCCCCGGTGTTGCTACCCCAACCGTAGTTGCGTCCCGCGCCCAACACGTTGATTTCCTCAAACGAGCTTTGCCCCACGTCGTTGACATAGGTCAAGCCGGTTCCCGGTTGCACCCCGAACGTGTACGGATTACGCAAGCCGAGCGCGAAGATGGCTTTGTTCGCTCCGATGACGCTGGCGTCGTTCGAGTACGGGTTGTCGGTGGGAATCGAGCCGTCCGCGTTGATACGCAAAATCTTGCCGAGGCGATTGTTCAATGTTTGCGCGTTCGCGGGAACGTTGTTGTCGCCGACAGCGACATAGAGTTTGTTGTCGGCACCGAAGTGAATCGCGCCACCATTGTGATTGCCCGCCGAAAGCGGTTCCAAATCGAGAATGGTGGTCTGGCTACCGGCGACGGCGACATCCCCGTTCGCGGTGAACCGACTCACACGGTTGAAGCGCGTTGAGTCACTGATAACCGTGTGATACACATACACGAAATTATTGGTGGCGAAGTCGGGATCGAACGCCACACCGAGCAAACCGCGTTCGCTGCTCGAATCCACAGTGAGTGTCGCAAACGGCGTGGCTTGCGTCACGCCGTTTTTCACGACGCGCAGTGCGCCGGTCTGCTGAGCGACAAAAAGCCGACCGTCGGGCGCGAACGTGGTAGCGGTTTGCGAACCGATACCGGTGGCGAAGGTAGATAACTCAAAACCGGGTAGTACGGTCGGTCGGGCGAACGCCGCGCCGGACGCGGCGAGTACCGCAAGCGCGGCAAGAAACAGGCGAGAACGTTGCATAAATGCAGGAACCTTTCCAGTGTAAAACAATCGCGGTCGTTTGTTTGTCGTAAAGAATGCCGGATAAGTCGTAACCGCATCCCGCCTTCGGGCGTCTATTTCGGTATGACTTACTTGCGGATTCTGCTTTCTGGCGCGGTGCTATTGGGTGTAGGAACCCTTGCCGCGCTTGCCTTCGTGGCAACGCATTTTATCATGCGGCAAACGCGCCGCGCCGACGCTGCGCCGCCCACCGGAGCGACGGTGCTACCGGACAACCGCTCCGTCGCCGACGTACTGCGCCTATGCGAGCCAAAGATAAGGGGGGCGTTCGCGCCGGTATGCAAGAAAAACGGCATCGCCTACCCTCCGGCGCGGGTGCGACTTCTCGCGTTCAAAGCGGATAAATCGCTCGAAGTCTGGGGCGCAAACCGCACAGGTGCGTACCGCAAACTGGCGACGTACCCGATTCTGGCGGCGTCCGGCACGGCGGGTGCGAAGAAACGCGAAGGTGACCGGCAGGTTCCCGAAGGCTTCTATCGCCTGACCACTCTCAACCCGCGCAGCCGCTTCCACGTTTCGGTGCGCGTGGACTACCCGAACGCGGACGACATCGCCGCGAACCCCGGCGTTCCCGTGCGGAACTTGGGCGGCGATATTTATATCCACGGCAACCGCGTTTCTATCGGTTGCCTTGCGATGGGCGACGCGGCAATCGAGCCGATTTTCTGCCTCGCGGCACGGGCGACCGAGCGCGAAGTCTGGATTTCGCCGCTGGACCCGCGCCGCAAGAAGATGCCGCGCACGGACGACGCGAACCTGTCGGCACGGTACGCACGGCTGGCGTCCGCGATTCGTGCGATGTAAACGGCGACGATTCGTTTATACCGGTTGTAATGACACAAAAATAATCGAAAAAAAAGTTTGTCAAAGGCTTGCAATCTCAACCGGTTGTCTGGTAACATCACCTCAGGCGCACCCGCGCCTACATCACCTCAGGCGCACCCGCGCCTAC
>JACMIU010000471.1 GCA_014380985.1 Armatimonadota bacterium
AAGCATTCCGGGGGGGCAATCGTGCAAACTGTTCGCGGAACTGGCAAAAGACAACGGCGTTTTCGTGGTCGGGTCGGTGTATGAGCGGGGCGGACTGGGCTTTCGCAAACTCAAAGGGGCGCGGTATGATACCGCGGTTTTGATGGATCCGGGCGGCAACGTCGGCGGCGTGTGCCGTAAGCAACATATTCCCGCCGACATCGGCTACTACGAAACCGAGTATTTCGGCGCAGGCAATTCCGATTACCCAGTGTTCGGGTTGCCCGATATTCGCCTCGCCATGCCGACGTGCTACGACCAGTGGTTCCCCGAACTGGCGCGGATTTTCTCGCTCAAAGGCACGGAACTGATTGTCTACCCCACGGCTATCGGTTCGGAGCCATCCGAACCCGGTTTCGATTCGCAGGAAGCGTGGGCGACGATTCTGCGCTCTCACGCCGTTGCGAACGGCGTGTTTGTCGCGGCGGCGAACCGCGTTGGCACGGAAGAAAATATCACGTTCTACGGCAGTTCTGTGATTGTCGCGCCGGACGGCACGGTGTTGGCGCAAGGCTCGCGGGACAACGAGGAACTGATTTCCGCCGATCTTGACCCGGACGCGGTAGACCGGTGGCGGCGATTGTTCCCGCTCCTCCTGCGCCGCGAACCCGAAACCTACGGCACGATTTTGGGGCGGTTGTCGCTCAAGACACCGGAGGAACGGGGCGAAGTAGAAACGCCCGCCGGGTAACGCCGTGCCGACCTTGCTACGCTACGCTCTCCTCGCCGATATTGCCGCGTCGCTTTATATGGCGGGGGTGATCTGGACGGTGCAATTGGTGCACTACTTTTTGTTTGACAAAGTGAGCGCGGCGGGCTGGGCGACGTACCACCGGCTCCATTCGCAACAAATGAGCCTCGTGGTGCTTTTGCCGATGGTGGTGCAACTCGGCGCGTCGTGCTTGCTGGCGTGGTCGCCGCCGGGGTTGCCGGGTGTGCCACGCTTTGTTTGGCTGGTGGGGGCGGCACTTGTTGTCGGCACATGGGTGGTGACATTTTTCGTGTCCGTACCGCTTCACGGCAAACTGGGCGGCGCGTTCGATGCGGACGCTTGCCGCGCTCTGGTGCAGACAAACTGGATTCGTACCGCGCTCTGGACGGCGCAAGCCGCGCTGATGCTGTACGTCGTGGGACGCGCTCTCGAAAAAGCGGTAAAATAGAAACCGTGTACGACGCGCCTCCTTGCTCCATTGTGCTGGTCGGTAATGCGCCGTCGCTCCTTCGGCGTCCCGGCTTAGGCTTGGCGATTGACGCTTTCCCGGTCGTGGTGCGCTTCAACAATTTCGTCACAACGGGCTATGAGACGTTTGTCGGCGCGAAAACGTCTCGGTGGGCGCGGGCGGAGAATGACGATATTCTGCCGCGCACGGAAGCGTTCGACCGGATTGTGCTACGGCTACAAGGCGAACGCGAAGACACGTTCCGCGCCGGGGAAGCGGCACTGTTACCGAAACTGCGCCGCGACTACCCCGACGCCGCAATAGATGTTATCCCGCGCCGCGTATTCACCGACCTGATTGACACCTACGGCTTTGCGAACGCGCCGCTCACCGGCACACTCGTTGCCTCGTACCTTTTGGAAACACACGAGCGTATCGCGGTTTGCGGATTCGACAACCTAACCGGAACGCCCGAATCACCGCGCCACTACTACGACGCGGGCAACATTATCGGCGACTGGACGACGTACCACGAGCCGGACAAAGAAGCGGCGTACCTGCGCGAGCAGATAAACGCGGGGCGCGTCGTCGTGCTGTAGGCGACAATGTCGCGCACGATTTTTCGATACTGCGTTCATTTATCCATCGCCAAGCCTACTTACCTACGTCAATAATGTTCCCGCTGTCGTTGAGATGAGTCATGCCGGGGGAGAGAGGAGTGGGAGACACCGCGCCTCTGTCGCGGTACATCTCCCACATCTCAATATAAATGTCCACGAGCTCGCCGACAACCGCATCACCGGTTAATCCGCTTCGTTCGATAGCCGCTATCAAACCGTCGCCTCCAATGCGCCAACCGCGCCGCGTTGTCACCGCCTCACGCCATCCTCCGGCGTCCTCAAACCCGCAAAGCGTCAGTCCCTGCTCCAATCCGTTGAGGTAATGTTGGACACGCCATGCCTCCACCCATCCGACGAACATACCCGGACGTTGCCGCAGAACGCGAAGCAAGGCGAGGATATGCTCGATTTGCACCACCGGAACCGGTATGCGGGCGGCTT
>JACMIU010000472.1 GCA_014380985.1 Armatimonadota bacterium
CCGCGCCGCAGTAGCGCGAGGCTTGCCGAACCGGCAAGCACTACCGGATCGGCGAGCGGCGGCAGAAGCAGGGGCAATTCGCTTGCCGCGTTGCACAATCGAAGCCGTCCTTCGGTCACATTCGCCAGTATCTCGGTCAAAAAACGACGCTGGCGATCACGGGTGCGCTCGGTCTCGCGCAGAGCGGCTTCGCGTTCGCGCAGGGCGGCTTCGCGTTCGCGCAGGGCGATTTCGCGCTCCTGCGACGCGATCTCAAGGGCGCGGGACAAATCGCTGGTGTGCTCTGTCGGAAGACAAAGCGAACGTATCTCCATGTCGCCGCCGGGAAGCGGTTCGGCGGAAACGCGGTACAGTACGCCCGGCGGAATCAGTTCCATATCCGCGACCAGATGCCGATTTTCCGCACGGGCGCGGCGTAGCATCCGCTCGAAATCGGAGTCGCAAAACGCCGGAAACGCTTCCCAAACCGTTTTGCCGAGCATATCGCTTCGCAATTGACCGGTGAATGCCTCGATGTTTTCGGTGAACGAAATATACCGCCACTCGCTATCAAGAAGCGAAATAATCGTGTCAACGGTATCCGGTGTGGGCGGCATTTCCGCCCACTCGCTTGGCGCGGCATCCGGCAGGTAGCGGGCAAGGAGCAAACAAATATCGTCGCGGCGTTCCCCGCCGCAAAACTGCTGAACCGCCTCTAAAACTGCGTCACAAATCAACCCTACGGGTCGCGGCGGCGTTACATCAAGCGTTTCTTTCGCCGCATCGCGCACGGCATGAACAAGGCGCGTCGCGCCGAAAATCGGGTCGGATAAGTTACCTCTCTGCTTGGAACGCGCTTCCACCACACCGTCAGTGTAGAGAAGAAGCAGGTCGCCCTGCCCCAAACGCACCACGGTGTCGCCCGCGTCCATCTGCCACGACGGCATCGCGCCGAGCGGATACCCGCCCACCGTGACGAGTTCGAGCCGGGTTTCCGTCTCCCCGTTCCCGACACGAATCACGAGAGGCGGCTCCATTCCCGCGACCGCGAACCGCGCCGCGCCGGTTAGGGTATCTAAAACCGCCACCGAGAGCGAAACCAGAACCGGATCGCGCTTATCCCCCTTTTCTCCCATGGAAACTTGGAGCGATTGGCGCAGAAACAGTTGGCGGTTCAGGCGCACAAGAGCGGCTTCGGGATTCGACGATTCGCGCAGGTACGACCGCAAAAGAAACTTGATTTCCGCCATATCGGTCGCCGCTGGAAGTCCCTTTCCGGCAATATCGCCGACCACGAACGCGATTTTGTTGTCGTGGAGCGGGTACACATCGAACAGGTCGCCACCGATCAAAGTATCATCCGACGCGGGTTTGTACCGCGTGACGACTTCGATTTGCGGCAGAGCGATACGTTGCGGCGTTTGCAAAAGAGAGCGTTGCAAGGTTTCGGCGATCTCGCTTTGCCTACGGGCGATTTCGGTCAGCATCGCTTCGCGCCGCTTTTGCTGTGTGATATTGCGCTTCACGCCCCGGTAGCCCGTCCACTCGCCGTTCGCGTCATACATTGGCGTGGCGGAACATTCCTGATAAACCGTTTCGCCGTTTTTCGCGTAGTAAGCGCATTCCAGACCGGAGAACGCGGTTCGGGTCGCCGCGATGGCGATAAACATGGGGACAATGGTGGGGGCGTAATCGTCCGTGACCAAATCAGCGGGCATTTTACCAACAATCTCGTGCGGCTCGTAGCCGAGAGTACCGGCGATAGACGGGCTGACATACGTATAGACGAGGTTTGTATCCACTTCAAACACCCAATCCGCCGCGAGGCTCACCAGTTCGCGGTACGACGTTTCGAGTTCCGGCGTGCCTATCGCGGGGAGTATTTGCGCCTCTACGTAGCGCAAAAATAGTGCGAGATAGTCGTCGCCGAGCGGCACAAAGCGAGCGTGAAGCGGTGCGCCGGTGAAGGGGCAGGGGGCGGTCAGGGTGCGTTTTTCGCGGGAACGGTACGCCTCAGTCATCTCCTTGCCAAACACCGAACCGGCAAGAATCGGAAAAAGATCGGCGCACGTTTGTCCGATGGTTTGTGCAAGGGGAAGCGGACTAAAGAACGCGGCACGTTCGTTAGCGAAAGATATACAAAAATCGCCGTCTACCACGAATAAGGCTTCGTCACACTCGTTGAGTAGTTCCCACGACCTCCCGATCGCCGAGCCAAACGGGCTTTGATAGTCCAGATCACTTTTCGGCACGTTCCCCTTTGATACGTTCCCTTGTTGCAAACTCATGCGTTCCGCCTTCTCCCTAAAGCCAATGCGATTCTTTTAAGCATCGGTTGATTTACGGTTTATTCTAAGTCCCCGGTAAATCCATTTACCGGCTTTGTTCTCTTGCTTACAAGAATTGTACCACGACAGCGAATCGTATTACGGCGGGGCGGGGGCGAGATCGCGTTCCCATTGTTTCGCGGCGAAAAACAGCGCGGTAGCGGCGACGACCAGAAGCATCGTCGCCGCTTCCCACGCGAAATCGTCCCAACCGGGATGGCGACGCGGGGAGAAAAAGCGTACCGCGTTATCCGCTCCGGCGATGAGCAGACTTGCGCCGCCGCCGACCGCGAGTGTGCGCCGCGTCAGGCGCGTTGCCCCCGCTTGCAGGGCGCGAATCAGTAGCAAAATGATACCGGCATATACAAAAACCGTCGCGCCGCGCCTTAGCAGGTGGATGCTTCCGTAAATGGTGTGGAGGGGCGGGGTGATGGTTTCCGGCATGAAAAACACCAGCACGGCATACAGCAGGCGGATGGATTCTTCGTAACCGCCGATGGTGGTGGACAGGGCGAACGCGAACGCGACCCATGCCAAGAGCGGAAGCCAGTAAAACGCCCACGCACCGTAGTTTCGGAGAGGGCGGGGGGCGGGAAGGGACGAGTCGGACACAACGCCATTATTGCGGCGACGGGGGCGCGGATTCCTGCCCGCGCCCGCCGCCGTAATTCTACTTGATCATCTCCATACTGATGGTGATATTCACCGCGTCGCCGACCGCGCCGGAGGCTTCCACGGGGGCGGGCCAGAGTAGGGCGTATTCTTTGCGGCTCAATGTCAACGCGGTATCCACGCCCATATGCAGTTCGCCTTTGAAACCTTTCGCGGGTCCCGCCACGGTAAACGGCAGTGCCACGGTCTTGGTGACGCCGTGCATAGTCAGGTTGCCGGTAGCGACAAAGCCGTTTTTCGACTTGGCGATTTTGGTGCTTTTGAACGTGATTTCGGGGTACGTCGCCACATCGAAGAAGTCTTTCGAGCGCAGGTGTTCGTCGCGCTGGGTGTTGCCGGTGTTTACCGACGCGGTTTTTATCGTGAACGACACCGACGAGTTTTCGGGCTTCGCGCCGTCGGCTTTAATCACGCCGTCGAAGTCGGTGAACGCGCCGCGAGTTTTCGACACGCCGAGATGGGTCACGCTGAAGCCAATGTCGGTGTGCGACTTGTCTACGCTCCATGTGCCGGTGGCGAGTTGGGCTTTGTTTTCTTTGCCTTCTTTGGCGGGCTTGGCGGTTTGCGGTGCGGCGAAAATTGTCGGCGCGGTAGCGAGGGCAAGAACGGTGAGCAGGGCGGGCAGAGTGATACGTTGGATACGATTCATGGGATAAAACCTTTCGATCGGGGAGAAACTTCGTTTCTCTTGATTAGTTCCCTTAGGGAGGATAGTTGCACAATCAACGAAGTATACCGCATTTAGCAACGATGGTTCCCGCGTAGAATGCGATATAATAAGGCTATCATCTTCCCGACGAAACGAGACCTTTTTTCCGATGGCACATACTTTTCAAGCCGGTGACAGCGTTGCCGTAATCGCCCGCGACGCGACGAACGCCGATACCAAAAGCGGTTTGTATTATCCGCATTTCGCCGACATGCGCGGCACGGTACTGAAAATCTACGGCGAGGAGGCGAGTATCCTGATTGACCGGGATTCGCTTCACACCGAGATTCGCGTCCGTCATGAGGAAAACGAAGTCGCCGAGCGCAAAAAGTACGCCGAGCGTATTTCCGAGGCGGCGCGAAACTCGCTGAGCGACAAGGAAAAAAACTTTCCGCTTCAGTACACGATTTTGATTGCACTGAAAGATGTTGTGCCGGACGCGGACGGCGCGGCGAAACGTCTTTCGGCGACAGACCTTGACACCGCCGAGGCGACCTTTTTAGCCGAGCGGGCGGCGAAGAAAAAGAAGTAGCGTTTCAAGCAGAGCCGGTAGCGGGAACAAACTCACCATGACCCCAACGATAACCGTTTACGGAGCCGATTGGTGCGGCGATACGAAACGCACCCGCCAACTATTAGACGACGCGAAAGTCGGCTACACTTATGTCAATGCGGACAACGACAAAGCCGTGGAGCAACAACTTGCCGATTGGAACAACGGACGGACGATTTACCCGACGCTGGATATGAACGGCGAAATCGCGGTCAATCCCGCCCCGGCGAAACTGAACGAACTGCTGAAATCGGGCGGCTACGTTTCGGCGTAACGCTCACCGCCTTCAGCATTGCTTCAGACTTCGCGGGTACAATAACCGCGTGATACGCTTGCTTCTTATCGAGGACGAAACCCTGATAGCCCAGATGATTGTGGATGGGCTTGCCGCCGCGCACTACGACGTGACGTGGCACAAAAACGGCGCAGACGGCTTTCGGGACGCTTGCGAAAACGATTACGCGGCGATTCTTCTGGATGTCATGGTTCCCGGCATGGACGGTTTGACCGTGTGCAAACGTCTGCGTGACCGGCGCGACCGAACCCCGATTCTGATGCTGACCGCCCGCGACGAAGTGGACGACCGCGTGAAGGGACTCGAAACCGGCGCGGATGATTACTTGCCCAAACCGTTCGCGTTCGCCGAACTTCGTGCGCGAATCGCGGCACTCCTGCGGCGCGAGCGGCTTCAGCGTCGCCGCGTGCAAACTATCGCCGATCTGACGATTGACACCGACGCCCGCGAGGTGTTACGAGGCGGTAAAGCCGTTGCGCTCACGTCCCGCGAGTTCGATTTGCTGGCGGTGCTGGCGGGGCGCGAAGGTCACGCGGTCAGCAAGGACGATATTCTGGCGAAATGGGGCGACACAGAGAGTTTGCCGAACACGGTGGAGGTGCATCTCGCCGCGCTCCGGCGCAAGATTGACGCCGACCGCGCCCCCGGCAAGAAACTGATTACCACGGTTTACGGCTTCGGCTACTGCTTGCGCGACCCGGAAGGCGGGGAGTCGTGATGCCGCGACTTTCCGTGCCGCTTTCCGTTACTTGGCAGGTACGCCTTTTGAACGCCGCGCTTTCGATGGCGGTTCTGGTGTCGCTTATCCTACTGGCGCAGGTGCGAATCCGCGCCGTGCTGTACGACGCGCTCGACCGGACGCTGACAGAATCGGCGCGGGAAATCGCGGCGCGTCCGCCGCGTGACGGTAGTCGGGAGAATCGCCGCCCCTTTGGCGGCGGCGGCAATCCGCCTCCCCCGTTCGACGGCGGGCAGGGTGATTTCGACCGTCCGCCCCCGCGTGACGGCGGAGAACCGCCGCGACAACGCGACAACCGCGAACCGCCCCCGATGAAGTTTGGCGCGATTGCCCTGCTACCGTTCCGCGTATTGTCGCTGGACGAGCCGGGCAGAGGACAGCCCCATTCCGTCGCCGGGCGCGACGCGGCGGCGAAGCGCGGCTTTGACAAGCGCACCGAAGCCGACGCGGACAACGGCGCGATTCGCGTGGTGTCGGTGCGCGGGGACAACCGCGTCGTGCAAACCGCCGGGGCAACCGCGCCGATTGAATCCACGCTCACGGAAATCAACCGGGCGTTGCTCGCGCTTCTTTTGCCGCTTGCCGCCGTCGCCGCCGTTTTGGGGGCGGTGCTGACCGAGTTCGCGCTTGCCCCGGTACGTCGCCTCGCGCAAGCCGTGGGGCATATCGAGTCGGACAACCTTTCGGCGCGGCTTCCCGAACCCGGTGGAAACGATGCGTTCGACCGGCTGGCACAGCGGCTGAACGCCCTGCTCGCCCGCCTTGATGCGGCGTTTGCGCGGCAGAAACGGTTCACCGGCGCGGCGTCGCACGAACTGCGTACCCCGCTCGCGGTAATCAAGGGAAGCACGTCCCTGCTTCTGGAAAACCCCGAATCGCTGACGCCTTTGCAAGCGCGTTCCCTGCGCCGCGCCGATGAGTCCGCCGACCGCGCCAACCGCTTGATTTCCGATTTGCTGACGCTCACACGCACCGAAAACGGTACACTCCCCGTGCGGCTCGCAACCGTGAATCTTGCCGACTTGGTGGCGGAAACAATTGGCGACTTTCCCGTACCTGATGTGTCGGTAATCGCCGATGTTCCGGGGGGGCTTGTTGTGCGAACCGCCCCCGACATGGTACGTCGGCTTTTGCAAAACTTGGTCAGCAACGCCCTGCGGCACACAGCGCAAGGAAGCGTGACCGTGGCGGCGCGAACCGAAGCGCGAACGCTTACCCTGACCGTGCGCGACACCGGGGAAGGAATCGCCCCCGCCGATTTGCCGCGTCTC